>WRNK01000079.1 GCA_009776675.1 Methanimicrococcus sp. | reverse complement strand
TTCTCAAATCTCAAAACAAGATCCCTTTTTCTTTTATCGCGCGTTTCAACTTCTTGAATAGACACATATTTGCGATCCACCAAACTCATGATGGTAGATGTAAAAGCATGCATATTCGGCTTACCATGACCGATAACAATTGTATTGACGATTGCCGGTTTTGCATCTGTCGGCAGATCGCGTTCATAAAGCGCACGGTAATTGACCGGAGGTTCCCGCCCATACTTTTGATAAATCACAACGGGGAGAGCTAAACCGAGAAAAATAATCAAAGACTGCAATATCATGAAAAAGTATGGATAGAGGCTTTTTCTTTCGTAAGCTTTTTCTTCATTAACGATTTTGTTCAAACCGTTTTCACGAATGATTGTCACATATGCAGGATCCGGGTTTTCCATGCGCGGATAAATAATGCGAATATCAAGCCAAGCATAAGCCGGCAAATTTTCGGAATGAACTTCCGTTATGACTGTTAATGTCTCTGTGCTTTCGTTCAAAATAGCCATTGTTTCAAAAGAAGTGTATGGTTTTGGGTGGGAAAAGACAAGATAAGAGTCGGTCTCTGTTATTTTTTGAGACGAAACATTCTGAATTGTAACTAAAGCATCATATTTTTGAAGCGATGTATCCCAAAGCGAACTTCTTAATACAAAATTGAGTTCTGTCACATCGTTATAGACATTGACGCCGCTGTAATAATCACAAGAAATGACAAATACGACAGACTGCGGATTTGGACTTGGAAGTTGACTAATTAACTCATATCCATCGGAGCCGACAGAATACGAAAAAGACGTATTGTATCCTTCCAAATATCCGGTAATGTTTTTAATAGAAGTATTTTGACCGTATGGCAAAACATATAATACTTCTCTATATTCATCACCCGGCGATGTACGAAATGTATAATGTATTTTATGAGTGACATGTGTTATGCCGTTTTCATCAACAACGATATCGGATTCAATATGATCTATGGAATAAGATTTTGCTGATACACATTGTATTGACAATAATAAGATTGCAGCGACGACGAATAAAAAAGCCGCTCGTTTTAAAATTATTTGGGTTTTGTTTGAAAACATTAAAATCAATATGCAAACATTCTGAAAATATAAAAAGGTTGCAAATCGGAAATCGAGACCGAAAATGACCAATATTTATCCAAAAAGGTAACAAAATATATTAATTTTGAAAACAATGATCAAAGCATGAAGAATAAATTAAAACAAATCCTAAAGGAAAACGAAATTCAACTCAACGAAAATGTACAGGTTTTTTCTGCGGTTTCATGTATGACGCGCCAAAAAATTCTTCAAATGCTGGCTGAGGAAGAACGGCATGTTTCCTCATTGGCTCGAGAGCTGAAAATAGCGGTTCCGGTTGCCTCAAAACACATTAAAGTATTGGAAGAAGCCGGATTGGTTCAACGAAAAATCTATGGGAGAACGCATGTTTTTTCTTTGAAAAACAAAAAACTCAATGATGCTTTTAATTCATTCGCGCCGACTAAAAAATTGGAAGTGAAAAAAGGCACGACACTCATGGACGCCTTTAGGAGTGTCGCGGTTGTTGAAATTAAAAATATTGACGGTAAAAACTTTGTCGTCGCCACGGATGGCGAAGAAGGATATTATATCTACGAAGTCAATGGCAAGCTTGTCGATAAAAAAGCGGAAAATTTCTTACTGGAAGAAGATGCTGTCATTGAATGGAAACGGCTGGAACCTGTCACAAAAAAGAAATTGATCATTTCCATCAAAAAGGAAGATGAAAATGAAAATTCCAATTAAAATGAAAACGGAATGATGAGAAGCATTTTGAATCATTGGAATGATATAAAGTGGATTGAAAATTCCATTTAAAAACAAAAATGGTGCGCATAGACAATTTGAATCATTGAGATGAAAAACAAATCAGATAAAAAAGAAACTGATCAAAGATTATTTTTTGGATTCGCCATCATGTGTTTTTTTTCTGAAAAAGAAACTGATCAAAACCGCCGCAATAAAAATAATAAAAACTGCAGCAATCACATAAATCGGTTGTGAAATTAAATCCGGATCAAGCCGGCTGTCATTGTTGTTACCCGGGTCTTGGGGGGTGTTTCGGTTGTCCTGAATGGGTTTATTCACTTCAATGACCCAAGACACATCGTCTGAGAAGTTTGAAAAATCCGGATCACGATATTGGCAAATATCCGAAAAACCAATGATCACATCTGAATTGTTTATAAAAATTTTATCGAGTGTCATGGTCATGATCAAATATCTTCCTGTCTCAGACTGACGGTAACACTGAATCGTATCACCTTCTTTTAAAATCACATCTCCGACAAAACGGGGAACAGAAGAAATGTTATTTTGATACTCGATCCAAACATTGTTTGACCCGACGCCTTTAAGATAGACCTCGTATCCCTCTTCAAAAAGGCAGACATCATTCTCTTGGAGCAAAGCATATCTGTCTGAAACGATTGCATCTGCCGGATAGTCTTCCTGACCCAAAACAATGAAATTGGAACTCAAAGAGATGGAAGAGAGTGCCAAAACAGGAGACGCCAATAAAATAAATAAAAAGACACAGATCATTAAAATCAATAACAGAGGCTGTTTCTTTGAAAAAAAGCTGTCTGTATACTTTTTGGCAGCTGTTTTGATAAAACACACCTCCTTTTATCGAATCAAATGATCTAAATGAATGAACACTTTGATAAACCAATCTGAAAACCAATTTAAGAAACCAATTTAAGAAACCAATTTAAGAAACCAATTTGATAAACCTATTTGAGAAAGTACACCCATTCATTGGGGAATTATTTTTTGGAATACAGACAGCGGCCTGCAATAATTTCTTCAACAACGCCGTCATTTCGCTTCAATAAGAGTGCGCCGGTTTTGGAAATTCCGACAACGATGCCGCTGACGATACGATTTGGCATTGTAACGGTGACATCTTTGCCGACGGTATCTGAGAAGGAAACAATTTCATTTATAATATCACTAAACGGCTGCGTACTGAAACGGATGTAATCCTGTTCCATTTCATACAGCAATTTTTGAAGAAAATCGACACGGTCGAATGTTTTTCCTGTTTCGTCACGAAGGGTTGTTGAGTTTTCTCGAAGACTTTCCGGAATATCTTTTAGGCTCATATTCACGTTGATACCAATGCCGATGACAACGAACTCAACGGCATCAACTTCCGCTTCAACTTCCGTTAAAATGCCGGATACTTTTTTGCCGTTAATTAAAACATCGTTTGGCCATTTGATTTTTGCATCAATTCCAAGCATTCGAATGGCTTTAACAACACTCAGACCAAATGTCAGTGTTAAGCGTGATGTTTTTTCAAGGGAGACGCGCGGTTTAAGGATAATGGAAAACCAAATGCCACCTTTTGGAGACGCCCATTGGCGGCCCAATCGACCGCGTCCGCCGGTTTGCTGTTCAACAACAACAATTGTTCCTTCTTCTGATGTCTGTGCAACTTTTTTAGCAATATCGTTGGATGAATTCGCTTCTTCGTAATAAATAATATTTTTACCAAATAAAGTTGCCTTAAGGCCCGATAAAATCTCATCCGGATAAAGCAATTTGGGAACCGATTTTAAAATATATCCTTTTTTAGGGGCAGATAAAATTTCATAATTATCATCCCTCAAGCTTTTGATATATTTACAAACCATCGTTCTTGAAATACCCAACTCTTTTCCAAGGTCTTCACCGGAAACTGCTTTCCCTTCAGCGGCCTTGAGTGCATTGATAATTTCCGACCTTTTGCTATTCATTTCCGAATCCTTCTAAGAATATAATTGTGTTCTTAATTTATATTTATGTTGTTGATGAATTAAAATTGAGAATTTAAAATCTAAAAATTTAAAATTTAAAATTTAAAATCTTATTTTTTGCCGGGTTTTTTCCCTGCGACTTTACCGGAATCTAATTCGGTCATATGTGAAATATAATTGCCCACTGCTGCTGTAATGGCTGCAGTGACAATTTCTTCATTGTCTAAAGCAGACGCCAATGTCGCCCCTTTTGCAGAGTCACGCTTAAGAATATTGTGAACCGCATCAACAATATTGTTGTCGTCGATGAATTTTGTGGACAAATTACCTTTGACAAATTCTTCATTTTCCATGACAGCTTTGTGGAAGGGAATGTTTGTTGTCACGCCGATAACGACATATTCATAAAGCGCACGCTTCATACGTTCGATGGCTTCGTCGCGTGTTTGACCGTAAGCACATAACTTGGAAATCATGGAATCATAATACGGGGAAATGGTATAACCGGTGTGAACGCCGCTGTCAACACGAATGCCCGGACCGCCGGAGGAACGATATCTTCTGATTTTTCCCGGGGATGGTAAGAAATCATTAAGCGGGTCTTCGGCATTGATACGACATTCAATCGCATGCCCGTGGATATGGATATCTTCTTGCTTTATGTCAAGCGGCTCTCCGTTTGCAATGCGAAGTTGCCGTTTGACCAAATCGATTCCGGTAATCAGCTCTGTAATGCCGTGTTCGACTTGGAGACGTGTATTTACTTCCAAGAAATAAAATTTCCCGTTTGAATAAATGAATTCAACGGTGCCGGCATTTTCATAGCCGACGGCTTTGGCTGCGCGAACAGCTGCTTCACCCATTTCTTTTCGAAGCTCAGGCGTCATGATGGGAGACGGCGCTTCTTCAATCAATTTTTGATGGCGGCGCTGAATGGAACATTCGCGGTCACCCAAATAAATCACATTGCCATACTTGTCGGCTAAAATTTGAATTTCGATGTGCCTTGGAGCTAAAATATACTTTTCGATGAAAACGGAAGAATCACCAAACGCCGAGCCTGCAAGTCTCATGGTTGTCTCAAGCGCTTCTTTAAATTCATCTTCATTGTTCACAACGCGCATACCAATGCCGCCGCCGCCTGCGGAAGCTTTGATTAAAACCGGATAACCGACTTCTCGAGCAATGGCAGTGGCTTCATCCACATTGTGAACCGCGTCTTCTGTTCCCGGAACGGTTGGAATATTCGATTTTTTGGCAATTTTGCGAGATTCGATTTTACTTCCTAATTTTTCAATGACAAGAGAAGGCGGACCGATAAAAACGATTCCTTCTTCAGCACAGCGATTTGCGAATTTATAGTTTTCAGATAAAAAACCATAGCCAGGGTGGATGGCATCACAACCCGTTTGTTTTGCAATTTCGATGATTTTTTCAATGTTTAAATAACTTTGACTGGCGGGCGCAGGTCCGATCGGGGCTGCTTCATCGGCGTACATTGCAAAAAGAGCCTTATTGTCCGCCTCGGAATAAACGGCAACCGTTTTAATATCCATTTCTCGGCAGGCTCTCATGACACGAATCGCAATCTCACCGCGGTTTGCGACAAGGACTTTTTGAAACATTCGATTTCCTCCGATTATTTGATAATCATTAAAACGTCATCTTTTGCGACTGCGTGACCTTCCGCAATATTGATTTCTTGAACGACGCCGGCATGCGGTGCATTGACGGCATTTTCCATTTTCATTGCTTCAATAACACAAATAACATCACCGACATCGACTTTGGCGCCAACCTTGACTTTCACGGAAAGAATCATACCTTGCATGGAACTGGTGACAGCTCCGGGCGTTTCCGGGTCGGGTACCTCATCACCCTTAGGGCCTTTTTTGACAGTGCCGCCCTTCGGCTCGATTTTAACGTCATAAACACTTCCGTCAACCTCAACACGATATTCCGTCGGAATGCCGACATATTCGGGTGCTTTTGAAGATGGTATTTTACATTCACACGGAATTTCTTCTTCAACACTTTCGCCTTTTAAAAATTTGAGCGCAATGGGGGGATACATAATGTAAGTCAAAATATCTTCTTCAGATTTGGCAATACCATGCCCTTCTGCTTCTTTTTTCAACTTTTCATATTCCGGTTTCATCAAATCGGCAGGTCTTGCCGTAATCGGACGTTCACCCTCAATAATTTTTGAAATAATTT
>WRNK01000078.1 GCA_009776675.1 Methanimicrococcus sp. | reverse complement strand
TGCGAACTTGATGATGCCAAAGCGTCTTGTTGAGTCGTAATGGTTGTTCGGCTAATGTTTTGAACAAAAATGATGTCGCCGATATTCATGTGTGGTTCCATGCTGCCGGATGAAACGACAAACATCGGAACCCAAAGACCGAAAGCCAATTTACAAAGAAATAAAAAAGCAACAACGATAACTAAAACGGTTGCAATGTCTTTTGCAAATCCTTTCAATTGTTCTTGTTCAAACATATGAAAACCCATATTTTTTATGAATGAAAATTAAATAAAAAACTTCTGCTCTTTTATCAAACTAATTGTTTATAAATCTGTTTAAAAAAAACAGATGTGATCAAATATTGAAAAACCATTAATAAAAGCAAAGAGTTTGCTAAATAAGAAATGCAACAAAAAGAGAGATGACATGGACGAGACAAACATTTTGGAAAAAGTATCCGATGCCGGATTTATGATCAACTCGGACGCCGTTTCTTATTTAATTTCTCACCAAATTTCTGAAACAGAATTAGAAAAACTGTTTTTGGAAATAGATCCCTCTGTTTTTGTGATTGAGACACATCATTTAATTGGAATTTTGCCGGAACAAAAAGAAAAATCTCCCTCCGACTCTGATTCTTTTGAATTTAAATTTCTATACGAATTTGAAGACAATCCGGTTGTTGTTTTGGAAGATGTGTCAAACAAAGCCACCAGCGTTGGAGAATACAATCAATTTGTCCAGTATTTTAGAGACAGATACACACGCCTGAGTGAAATGATTCGCTCACGCGTCAGCGCGCGCCCGATTGAAAGTCTCAAAAAAAACAAATTTGTAAAACCACTGCCATCTAAAGAAAGAAGTTCACAGATAACGATAATCGGAATGGTTTCCGAAAAAAGCACAACGAATAATCAACATATTGTCTTGGCTTTGGAAGACCCGACGGGAACGATTCCCGTTTTGATCAATAATAAAGAGACAGATTTGGTTGAAATGGCGGAGCGGCTCGTGTTGGATGAAGTCATCGGCGTTACGGGAACGATGTCGCCGGATGGGACAATTCTGATGGCGGAGCGCATTATACAGCCGGATGTGCCAAACAGTTATTCAGCGGGGCATGGCAAAGCACAAGGCTACATCCTATTTATTTCAGACATTCATGTCGGCAGCAAGGAATTTATGAAACATGAGTGGGAAACATTTTTAGATTTCTTAAATGGTCGAAGTGAAAATCCGCAGCTTTTGCAAATCGCATCGGAAATTCGATATTTAATCGTTGCCGGAGACATTGTTGACGGAATCGGCATTTACCCCGGACAAGAAGCGGATTTGGAAATTCCGGAAATTTATAAGCAATATGAAGTCGTCGCCTCTTATTTCCATCAAATTCCAAAAAATATTCATATTGTGATTGCCCCCGGAAATCATGACGCTGTTCGTCGGGCAGAGCCTCAGATTACTTTTTCGGAAGAGATTCAAAAAATGTTTCCGAAAAACGTGACGTTTGTCGGCAATCCGGCATTGGTTTCGCTTGACAATATTTATGTTCAAATTTATCACGGCTGTTCGATGGATGATTTGGTGGCAAATATCAAAGGCGTTTCCTACCAATCACCAACAACGGGAATGGTCGAAATGGTTAAAAGACGGCATCTTGCACCGACATACGGCAGCCGTGTTATGATTTCGCCGGAAAAAAAAGACTATTTGCTGATTGACAAAATCCCCCACATCATTCACTGCGGACACGTTCATACAGTCGGCGTTGCCGTTTACAAAAATATCTTGCTCATCAATTCAGGAACATGGCAGTCGCAAACGAGTTTTCAAAAGACCGTAAACATTGTACCAACGCCTGCAAAGGTTCCGTTTGTGGATTTAAGAACCATGAAAACCGGCGTATTGAATTTTAATGACCCAAATTAAAAAAAAGAAAGATTGGAATATTGGATTTTAACAATGATTAAAAAAATAAAAGGAATGAAAAATGACAATCGTCGCATTTGCCGAAAAGAATAAAGCCGCCGAAGAAATTGCCAAAATATTAAGCGGCGGAAAATATTCCAGAACATCTGTGGAAGGAGCCGCAGTTTACAGATTTTCACGAAACGGCAGCGACTGGGCAATTACGGGTCTTGCCGGACACATCATGGGCTATGATTTTCCGGCAGAATACAACAGTTGGACCGGCGTTGACCCAAAAAAACTTTTGGAGATTATGCCTCAAAAATTTGTCACAAAAGACAATTTTGCAGCCGCTGTTTGGAAATTGGCAAGAGAGGCACACTTAATCATTCTGGCGTGCGACTATGACCGTGAGGGCGAAAATATCGGCTTTGAAGCGAAAGAACTTGCTCAAAGCGTTTCAAAGGTGCCGGTTAAAAGGGCGCGCTACTCAACATTTTCAGAACAAGAAATTAAAAACGCTTTTGATAATCCGGGAGAGCCGGATCAAAACTTGGCAATGGCTGCCGATACGCGCCAAATTCTGGATTTGAAAATGGGCGCCGCTTTTACGCGGTTTGTAACGCTCTCTGTTCGTGAAAAGGCGTTTACAAAAGAAATTTTATCCATCGGACCTTGCCAAACGCCGACCTGCGGCTTTGTTTATGAACGTGAAAAAGCCATTCTTGATTTTAAGCCGAAGGACTTTTGGAAAATCACTGCCGATTTTGACGCAGACGGAGAAATATTCGTTGGAACGCATCGCGCCGGACATATTTCCGAAAAGGAAAAAGCCGATGAAATTATGAACCGCTTAAAAGGTGAAAAAACAGCTGTCGTGGACAAAAAAACCGTCAAAGAACAAAGCATGGCGCCGCCGATTCCGCTGAATACAACCGAATTTTTAAAACGCGCTTCCACGTTTTTAAATATCAGTCCTGAAAAATCGCTTGAAATCGCAGAACAACTCTACCTCTCCGGTTTAACGAGTTACCCGAGAACGGAAACCAATCAATACGCGCCGGATTTTGATTTTAAACAAATTTTGGCAGACTTGTCTAAGAAAAAGGAATACATGGGAACGATTGCTAAAATATTGTCCAAAACGATAACGCCGAAAAACGGTCCGAAAGACGCTAAAGACCACCCGCCAATTCATCCGGTTCGCGGCGTCGAAAAAGAAGCTGTTGAAAATATGATAAAGCTCCCCGGCGCTTATGATGTTTATGACTTGATCTGCCGCCACTTTTTAGCAAATCTCATGCCTGCCGCTGTTTTTGAGAAAACAAAGCTTGAAATGAAAATAAAAGAGGATTTGTTTGACGCCGCCGGCTCCGTCAAAAAATTCGCAGGTTGGCTGGAGATTTATGATTTTGAAACAAAAAATGATAAGTTTTTGCCGGCGATTGAAAAAGGGGATACGGCAACTGTTAAAAAACTTCAAAACATTGCTTCAAAGACAGCTCCTCCCAAAAAACTCACTGAAGCCGAGCTTTTAACGCTTATGGACAAAAACGGCATCGGAACCAAAGCAACTGCTCCGACGCATATTGAAACAAACAAAAAACGCGGTTATTTTGAATCCAAAGGAAAAACCATTTCGATACTGAACACCGGATTTATGCTTATGGAGAGCTTGGATACGGCTGTTCCAATCGTCATCCGCCCTGAAATTCGCTCCCAAGTTGAAGCCCTCATCCAGCAAGTCGAAGACGGAAAAATAACAATGGAGCAAGCCGTTGAGACCGGAACGGATCTTATTAAAAAAATGTATGCCGATTTAACGGGAAATAAAGAGTGTCTTGTCTTAAAACTCAGCGGCAGCATTAAAACACAAGCTGCTGAAGAAGACAAAAAAAATTATGTCGCTGTTTGTCCTCTCTGCCAAAATGCCTTGCGTATTGTAACAACCGATAAAGGAAGATTCATCGGCTGCGTCGGCTACCCCGACTGCACTCAAACTTACCCTCTCCCCAAAACAGGCGCCTTGACAATTCAGCGTACAAAAAAATGTCCCAAAGGCGGCATTGCCGTCATAGATGTCGGGAAAAAATATGACTGGACTGTCGGAGTCGGCCCCTGTTTTAACTGCGACCAAAACATATCATGCAACCCGCCGGAGCTCATTGGTTCTTGTCCCCGCTGCAAAGAAGGGCAAATGGAATTTGTCAATTACAACGACAATCGTTTTTTAAAATGCACCCAAAAATGCGGTCACACTCAATCCCTTCCCGAAAAAGGGCGGCTGACAATTTTAGACAAAAATTGTGAAACCTGCGGCTGGCGCCTTTTCAAAAATAAAGAACAAAACAAAGATGCGGAAGAATTTTGTGCGAATCGGAGATGTCGGGCGATCGGGCTTAAAAAAGAACAGAAGAGGTAATTTTCATGTCGAGTCTTTTGAAGGTTGCAAAATGATGGTGGCTAAGAACCCTTGCCCCAGTTCGCCGTGTGCAACGATCAACGGTTTTGATGAAACATAATCTTCTTTTTTTAAACCAATAAAATGCCACATTTCATCGATTTCCATCTCCTGGATCTCATCGGAATGGGGTTCAAGCAGTTTAGATTGGGCTTTCACACTCCAATGATAAATAAGTGATGGCAAAGCATCAAACACTTCAGACAACGTACTGAATGATTCATTTCCAAGCGAATATAAAACCACATACACGGTTTTATTATAATCAATTTTTTTATTTATTCGTCGGTCGCCTTCTATAAAATTATACATACACCTTTTGCATCTGTATCGTTGTCTTCCCCGAACGATTCCGTTTTTAACAACAATATTGGATTTGCAATTTTTGCATATCGGCATCGTCATCTTGGAAACCTCTTGTGTAATGATAACTATAAATTGTCTATTATTGGTGAATACAATCAAAGATTATGAGGGGAATAACCAAACGAATGTGTGTGTTTTATCCGGTTATTCCCATCATAGCCTCATTTTTCAATAAATGAGAAAAAAAGAAATCATCTTCTACATCCTCATTATTTTTATTGAATAGATCACGAGAGAAATAAATCAAACATACAATTACTCGTTTGGTTATTCTCATCATGGCCTTTTTCAAAAAAGAGAAAAGAAGAAATAAACTTCTTCATCCAACATTGTTTTTATTGAATAGATCATGAGAGGAATAACCAAACTATGGTGTTGCTCATTTGGTTATTCCCATCATGATCTTTTTCAAAAATGATAGGAAAAGAAATTATCTTCTTCGCCCATCATCATTTTTTATTGAATCCCTGATTTCCGTATTTTCTCCAAAGTATAAACAAGGCGATACCAAGGAGGATTAACAAAATGATCCAGAGATACGTCCTGTTTGTTTTTGGAGGTTCAGGTTCAATAATCCTTTCGCCTTCGCCTTCATCTATTATTCCACCGCCGTTACCTTCATCTATCGGTTCGGGTTGTGGCTCAGGCATTGTGCCATTCGAGGATGGAACAATTGTTGCATTGCCTGTACCGGTGCCACCGCCTCTTGAAGTAATCGTAATGGTAAACTCCTTTGTATCGGTGCCTGCACCATTGGTTGCCGTCACGTTAAAGGTGAACAAACCGTTTGTAGTAGGCGTTCCTGAAATGACACCGGTGGCAGGATTAAGTGCCAGACCGGTTGGAAGAGCACCATCACGAATGGCCCATCCGATTGGTGTATCGCCGGTTGCCGCGAGAGTTGTACTGTATGCGGTTCCCGATTGACCTGAAGGAAGGGTGGTTGTGGTGATTGTGGGTGGAACAGAAGCACTGCCACTATCAATGACAATAGAAAGCTCTTTTGTATCGTTGCCTGCGCCATTGATTGCCGTCACGTTAAAGACAAACACACCATCAACAGAGGGTGTTCCTGAAATGACGCCGGTGGCAGGATTAAGTGCCAAACCGGTTGGAAGGGCGCCGTCAATAATACCCCATCCCATTGGTGTATCGCCGGTTGCTGTGAGAGTTGTACTGTATGCAGTTCCCACTTCACCTGCCGGAAGAACGGTTGAGGTGATTGTCGGTGCAACAGTGTGGCTGCCGTCAGTAACGACAATAAAGAGTTCTTTTGTATCAGTGCCTGCACCGTTGGTTGCTGTCACATTA
>WRNK01000077.1 GCA_009776675.1 Methanimicrococcus sp. | reverse complement strand
CGCCCCAATTGCCGCAGGCCAAATCCGTATTTGTTGCAATTTTGACAATACAGTAGCGGCAGTTTTCGCGGCGGCCGTTATCCTCAAGTTCCAACTCATCAATGGATTGAGAGTGGTGAGCACCGTCAGTGGTTTCTAAGATCAGCTGTCCTTTTTCAATTTCTTCAGCGTAAACATCGTCAGGATTGAGCTTATAGACAGATTCCACAACACGGCGAATCTTATAAGACGACATTGTGCCACCGCAATTTAGGCCGATTGTGAAAAGCTTGTCAAGGTCAATCATATTTCGTTTGCTTTGCTCACGAATACCGCGTGCATCGCAAGGTTTGACAGCAACAGCAATTTTGGAATTGTTTTCAAACTGGAGCAAATATTTGGTCGGATTTGAAATGAGCATGTGCATGGAACCGGCAGAAGCATAAACATCCTTCACATCGGAAGTCAGCACCGGAACGGCTTCAAATTGATTGGATTTTTTCAGAACAACAACATTATCAACAAGCCCTTTTTCAAGAGCGCCGGCTAAAACGGCCGTCACTAAACCGCCGGAGCCGCCATTCTTTTGGACATCTTCATTGACAGACCAGCCGATGTATTTGCCGCCGACTTGGATATCGGAGCCTTTTAAAACATCACCGACAACAGAAGATGCCGGCGGTTTGTTTTCGGGAGGTTTACCTTCAGGCGGTTTACCTTCAGGCGGTTTACCTTCAGGCGGTTTGCCTTCGGGCGGCTTTCCTGACGGAGCAGATGCCGCATTTTCAATTTTTTCATTTGGAGCTGTCATTTAAATCACTCCTTCCTTTCGAAGCGGGCTTGGACCCAGTTCTTTGACTTTTGCCACCATTTCTCGGACAAATTCTGCAAATTGAGAACCTTCCGATGCAGAAATCCATCGAAGCATCAAACGTTCATCTTCGATGCCGAGTTCGTTTAACGCTGCTTTGACGAATTTGTATTTCACAAGGGTTTTATCATTGCCATTGACATAATGGCAGTCGCCGATGTGGCATCCGGTTAATAAAACACCGTCTGCCCCTTCTAAAAAGGCAGTATAAATGTGAATCGGATCGATGCGGCTGGAACACATCACACGAACGACACGAACATTTGTCGGCTGCTGGAGTCTGGCAATACCGGCGCCGTCTGCACCGGCATAAGAACACCAATTACAGCAAAACATAACAATTTTCGGCTCAAATTCACCTGATTCGCCGCTCTTGCATCCCGAACATTCTTTTGTATCAGACATCAGTTCACCTCCTCTTCAAAGAAAAATACACTCTTGACTTGAGACAGCAATTGTTTATTGTCAAAGTGAGATTGTTCAATTGCCGCCGTCGGACAAGCCATGGCACAGCAGCCGCATCCTTTACAAGCGGCCGGATTAATCATTGATCTCAATGCCTTAAATGTCAGTCCTTTCACCGTAACTGTTTTTTCTTCAAGTGTAATGGCATGGTACGGACAAACGTCTTTACAAGCACCGCAGCCGACACAAATTTCTTGGTTCACAACGGACAATTCCGCAGGAGAAAGCAGTGCGTCTCTGGATAAGATCGTACAAGCCCTGGAAGCAGCAGCTTGAGCTTGGAAGACGCTTTCCTCAAAGAATTTCGGAGACTGCGCCAAACCGCAAACAAAAACACCGTCCGTTCCAAAGTCAACCGGTCTTAATTTCGGATGAACTTCAAGGAAGAAACCGTTTTGGTCAAGCGGAACTTTCATCATCGGGCCTACGATGCGGTTACCTTCTTCGGCAACGACCGCAGCGCTGAGAATCACACAATCCGCATCCAATTTGAAGTCAAACCCTGTGGATAAATCATGGACAGAAACACTATTTTTGGAAACCGCCGGTGGATTGTCGGCATCATACATCATGAAATGAATGCCGGCTTTTCGGGCTTCTGTGTACAATTCTTCGTACATGCCGTAAGTGCGGATGTCACGGTACAATATGTAAATCTCAGCGTCCGGATTCTGTTTTTTATATTGAATCGCATTTTTCACAGAGTTGGTACAGCAGATTCTGGAACAGTAGGGGCGTTCATCATTGCGGCTTCCGGCACATTGGATAAAGACAAGATTTTTGAAATTGCCTTCATTTTTGTCAATCATTTCCTTAAATTCAAGCTGTGTCTTAACGATTTTGTTGTCGCCGTAGCCGAACAAACCTTTTTGTTTAAGCTCGTGGGCGCCGGTTGCGATGATGATAATGCCAAAGTCTAATTCTTTGGCAGGCTTGCCGTCTGTGATGATTTGTCCTTTGAAATTACCGACAGAGCCGCCGACATTTTCCATCTCGGAGTTGTAATGGATGTGAATCTTGCTGTTTTTGGATACTTTTTCAATNATGGCATCCAATTGCGGCGCATAGCTGAGAAGCGGACGCAGGTTGCCGCCCAGTTTATCCGTCTTTTCAATCACATCGACTTCGTAGCCGTTTTCAGCCAACTCGATGGCTGCTGTTAAACCGGCAGCACCGCCGCCGAGAACGACAGCGTTGTGAACAAGGGGTAAAGATTGGCTGTAAAGCGGGGTGTAGTGCCTTACTTTGCTGACGGATTGGCGGACCAAATCTTTGGCTTTGGCGGTTGCCCGTTCCGGTTCATCGTGATGAATCCATGAGCAGTGTTCACGGATATTTGAAAATTCAAACAGCCATGGATTTAAGCCTGCACTTTGACAGGTTTGCTGGAAAAGCGGTTCATGTGTTCTTGGGGTACATGCCGCCACAACAAAGCGGTTGAGCTTGTAGTCGCGAATCATCTCGGAAATACGGTCTTGCGTGTCATCCGCACAGGAATACATTTCTTCCTTTGCAACGATCACATTTGGAAGTGTTGCTGCATATTCAACAACTGCCGGAACATCAACAACATTTCCGATGTTGGTGCCGCAGCGGCAGATAATAACACCGATGCGCGGCTCTTTTGAAAGCGGCATTTCCGGCGGAATTTCAACTTTTGTTTCAAGACTTTTTCGAACCACGTTTAAAAGAGCGCCGGCTTTGGCGGCAGCGCCGCTGGCTTGGGCAACACATTCGGGAATGTCTTTGGGTCCTTGGGCGGCGCCGGCTGTAAAGATGCCGGCTTTGGAAGTTTCTGTCGGGGAGTTTGCATCCGTTTTGACAAAACCATACGAATCGAGTTCAACACCCATGATTTTTGCAAGCGCCTTTGTGGATGCCGGCGCTTCTAAACCGACCGACAGAACCACAAGATCAAATTCTTCTTTGAGAACTTGGCTTTCCGGCCCTTCATAACGAAGAGAGAGTGTGCCGTCATCTTTGACATCCACGCCAGACGGGCGGGAGTTGATGAATCGGACGCCGTCGTTTTGAGCGCGCAGTGCAAATTCTTCGTAGCCTTTGCCAAATGTTCTCATATCAATGTTAAAGATGGCAACATCGACTTCGGGGTGATGGTCTTTAATTAAGCGAGACTGTTTGACTGCGTATGTGCAGCATACGGAGGAGCAGTAAGCTTTGTTGATTTCGGGGTTTCTGGAACCGATACATTGAATAAAAGCAATCTTGTTTGGGAGTTTGCCTTTGGAGGTTTGGATGTGCCCGTCAAAAGGTCCGGATGCGTTTGTGTATCTTTCAAACTGAAGGGCTGTAACGACATCGGGATGGTCAAAGCGATAAGCTTCCAGGATTTTCGGATTGAACGCCTGAAAACCGGTGGCTATGACAACAGCACCGACATCAATGTCAACGAACTCGTCTTTTAAATCGTAGTTGACTGCTTTTCGGTCACAGACTTTGGAACAGTTGCCGCATTTGCCGGTTTTGAGCATGATGCAGTTGTCGGGGTCGATTGTCACGACCTTTGGAATCGCTTGCGGGAACTGGAAATAAACCGCTTTTCTTTTGGACAAGCCTTCTTCAAATTCATCATCCACTTTTTTCGGACATTTGGGCAGACAATCGCCGCAGCCGACACATTTGTCAACTTCGATGTAGCGGGTTTTTTTCTTGACTGTTAATTTGAATTTTCCGACGTCGCCTGAAAGGGCAGTCACTTCGGAATATGTCATCAGCTCAATATCGGGATGGCGGCTGGCTTCCACGAGTTTTGGAGAAAGGATACAGGCGGAACAGTCAAGCGTCGGGAAAGTTTTGTCAAGCTGTGCCATAACGCCGCCGATTGAGGGTTTTGATTCGATCAAATAAACTTTATAGCCGCTGTTTGCCAAATCGAGTGCAGACTGGACGCCGGCAATACCGCCGCCGATAACTGCAACGGCGCCGACCGGATTATTTTTTGCCATGGTTTTAAGCCTCCTTCTTTTGAGAAAGTGCGGCAATTTTTTCTTCAAAAGCCGGACTGGTTGTGATATTCATCTGAATGCCAAGTTCCTTTGGTGTGTAGCCAAAAGCCAAGCCTGCCAGCTGTGCATAATGCAAAACGGGAATGTTATAATTTTTGCCGCCTTTGTTGAGTTCTTTTTGGCCGGAGTCGAACTGGAGGTGACAAAACGGACAGGCGTCAACAATGCAGTCAAATCCTTCTTTTTGAAGAATTTCAAGCTTCTTTTCAGTCATCTTAAGGGTGGCTTCTAAAAACGCAGAGCGTGCACCGCCTCCGGCACCGCAGCATAATAATTTGTCTTCATAATCAACGCTTTTGGCACCTGTAGCATTGACAAGGTCATCAAAGAAACGCGGATTTTCGGGGCTGCCGAGTCCTTCTTTTTCTTTGGACGGGCGAATTAAATGGCAGCCGTAGTGAACGGCAACTTTAATGCCGTCAAGCGGAAGCACGACATTTTCTTTAATTTTTTCGGGACCGACTTCTTTTGCAAGAAATTCCATAATATGGCGGACATTGACGTTTCCTTTGTATTCGAGTCCGGTTTCGGCTATTTTCTCATTCACTTTTTGCTTGTATTCGGGATTGTGTTTTAAGGCGTGGTTGGCTTCGCCCAGCGATCCGTAGCAGCCATTGCAGATGGTTAAAAGGTCCATACCCATATTTTCGGAAAGGGCGATGTTGCGGCTGGCAAGGGAAAGCCATGTGGTTTTGTCAAAAGACTTAAAGACGCCCGGTGCAGGGCAGCAGGAAGCGCCTTTTAATTCGTGAAGGCCAACACCCAGTTTTTCCATAACTTTTCGGCTGGCAAGCTCAATACCCGGGTATCGGTTTGGTGCGACGCAGCCTAAAAAGAGGGATAAGTTTTGGGATTTTTTCTCTGTAGCAGAACTTGTAGACATAAATATTACTCCTGATAAATTTCAAGCGGCGAATTACTTCTTCTCCGTCAGTTTATCGAATTCGCAGGCCTTTAGAATTTTAAGAACGGATTCATAGGCTTCGGGATACATATGCGTTGTCGGCGGCACTTCGGAAAGACCAAGCTCAATTCTTTTGGCTTTGTTTGCATCATTAATCGGAACGGCGTGACCTGTTTTGATCACAAAGTCTGCAACATCGCGGTGCGGTGCAAGCATTATGCCTTCAGAAACTGCTATTGTGCGGAGTTTTAAAAGTGTATCGACATTTAAAACACCCTCTGGACATCGTTCCTGGCATTTGTAGCAGGTTGTGCAATACCAAAGATACTGATCGTTTATGATTTGATTTTTCATACCAAGACCGGCCATCCGAATAAATTTTTTAATATCGAATCGGCTTTCAATGTCCTTCATCGGACATCCCGTGGAGCAGCCATTACAGTTGAAGCACAAAAGAAGCTTCTCCAGTCCTTTTTCTTTTTTGATCTCGTTTAAGAAGTTTTTATCAATTTCAGATGAACTGATTTCCGTCATGAAATTCCCTCTATTAATTTAGAAATAAAAGTCAAACAGCCGGCTTTTTGAAAACAAATAATCAATAGAAGCCAAGCCGAATATGGCAAAACATGGTTTAAAAACCTGATCGAAAAGGCAGACCCATTTCGAATCAGACATTATATCATGATAAATTATGAACATAGTGAAAATTATGAAAACATATATAAACTCTGCCGTTCAAAATTGAAAGTTTACAATAAAGAGATGACACACTTATTTGAAGTATAAATAGGGTGTTTTTAAGGGTTTACAATAAAACAACAAAGAGAAAATTTTGGTATCAAAATTACAGCCATCCCCTCATTAAATAACAGAAGCTGCAATGGTGACAATGGCAAAGGAAACGCCAACGGTGGCGCA
>WRNK01000076.1 GCA_009776675.1 Methanimicrococcus sp. | reverse complement strand
TTAAGTGAAGTGGCCAACCGAATTGTTGAAATATTGAAAAAATAAAAAATTGAAAAAAATCGTTTTTCTGTTTTCATTTTTCCTTTTATTTTTTCTTTTTTTTCGTTTTTTGTTTTTTCACTTTTTTCTTTCACTTTTTTCTTTCACTTTTTTCTTTCACTTTTTTCTTTCACTTTTTTCTTTCATTTTTTTCTTTCACTTTTTCCTTTCACTTTTTTCCGTTTCGTTTTTTAAATAGGTATAAATCTTGTGAAATTATTATTTAAATGAGGTGATTTCATGAAAGAAATTCTCCAAGCATTAACAGAAAATCCGACATTTTACATCGCAACGATCAGTCCGGAAGGACCGCGCGTTCGACCGTTTGGCTTTGTTATGGAATATGAACAAAAATTATACTTCATTACAAGCAACGATAAAGATGTTTTCAAACAAATGAAAGCAGACAGCCGTGTTGAAATTTGCTCAACACCAAAAGATGGAATGAATTGGATGCGTTTGAAAGGAAAAGTTGTCTTTGATTCTCGCAAAGAAGTCATAAAAAAAGCATTAGAGACAGCTCCTGTTCTGGCACAAATCTACCAAACACCTGACAATCCAAGCATTGAAATGTTTTACATTACCGAAGGAGAAGCCACATTCTATTCATTTATGGATCAGCCAAAAACAGTGAAATTGTAACCATAAAATGAAAAAGAAAGAAAGGTTTTATGCCTTCTCTTTCTTTTTTGGCTCTTTGTTAAATATCATCTTTTTAACCATCACCTTTGTAATAAAGGGCGTTACTCAATCGTATAGATTGGCTTGTCGTGAAAGGGCTATAAAAATGTGCAAGATTTGTTTTAAAACGACATTATTTTATATTTTTTAACTGTTTTACATATGCAGTAGAAAGCTACAATAAGTAAACAAATCATTTTTTATGTATGTGCGCTTGATCGTGGGGGTTGATTTTACGAACGATAAAAACATACAGCTCTTTGAAAATAATCGCCTTCGTTCCGTATGGAATGAAGAAGAACAAGATTGGTATCTTTCAGTTGTTGATGTCTGTGCTGCATTAACCAACAGCATTGATCCGGCTGCATATTGGTGCAATCTGAAACAACGGCTTATCGAGGAAGGTAACGAAACCGTGACAAAATGTCACGGGTTGAAAATGGTTGCAGCAGACGGCAAAATGCGTATGACGGATGCTGCAAATTCAGAACAAATTTTACGTTTGGTTCAATCCACCCCCTCTCCCAAAGCCGAGTCGTTCAAACTGTGGCTGGCATCTGTCGGAAAGGATAGGATTAATGAAACAATTGATCCTGAACTGACGATTGAGCGAAGAACCCCTTTTTTATTTACGATTCTGATTTAAGTGAAACGGCTTGCATTTTGAAATGTTGGTACAATTTTTCAAACCAAAAACGTGTTTGATCATCTAAACTGATGATGATTTTGTTATCATAAACGCCATCTGTGTTAAACAGATAAACATAGACAAAAACATCAGTAATCGTCATGGACGGACTGATGGCATTGTCTTCATCCAAAATCAAAAATGTGACATTTTCTAAATGAATGATTTTGTTTAAACGGTCTTCATCTTCTTCTTTGAGGCGACCCAGCACTTTAGATGTCACAATAAATGTCATCTCTTTGCCGGATTCTGCCATTAAGAACTAATTTTCCGTATAAATCGGATGATAAACTGAAAGCAAACACATGGCATGCTCGGATATCTTTAAATTGTCAAGAAAATCCGCCGGAACATCAAACATGTATTCATGGATGTCATATGATAAGAGGGTATAATTGCTGATTTCGCGGATGCGTTTTAACAAATCCATCGGAATGACAGATAAATTGCGGTCGAACCAATATTTTTTATCTCGATCAAGGATTTGAATTGTTTCAAAAACCGGACCCATGTTTTGAACCAAAATTTGGCCAACGGTTGTTAAATGGAAAATCCCGTCTTTGAAAACAATGATCCCTTCATCACGAAGTGTCTTAAGCTGAGGCATAAAAGAATGTGCCGGAACGCCCATCTTCTCAACGATTTCATCAAGTGTACATCCTTTTTTTTCAAGAATAAACATAATGTTGCGTCTTTTTTCAGACAAACAAATGATCTCGTTTAATGTCAAATGCATTGATGCTCTTTGAATAATACCGGCCCCCTGAGTTTATTTTTGAGATTTTTATAACTTAAAACGGGTATCAATAGTGAAGCTGGTATCCATATTCATTTCTCAATCCGTTTTTTAGTGAAGGTGAATTAAATTTTTTTTTATTATTTACTCCAAATTTTACTTGTATATAAAGATGCGTCTGACATATGTCTAATACTTTTCATAAGCAAATATCAAAAATATTATTTCAAAATCACTCTCTTTCGACAATTTTTTCTATAACCAATATTTTTGAAATATACTACAATTCTGGTATAATGGAAAAATAATGAATCAGAATTCGTCAGCATGCTCAACAATGTTGGAAAAAAGAGAACATCGACAGCGATTTCTAAAAACGGCTTTTTGATACGAAAATGTGTCTGAATAGTAAAAACAACCATAAAAAACAATCAAAAAAAATCAAAAAAAAAATCAAAAATATCCATAATAATCCGAAAGGCGTATCGCATAAAAAATTGAATTGAAAAGTTTTTTGTCCTTTCCTTCAATTTTTTAAAAACCAAAAATGATTTTTTGCCGACCTAAAAACCTATCAAAATCTTTTTATGTTACTTTTCCCTTTCTACTTCTGCTCACCATAGTCCCGTAGTGTAGTGGTCAATCATGCCGGCCTTTGGAGCCGGCGACAATGGTTCGAATCCGTTCGGGACTATTTTTCTTTTTCTCTTTTTAATAATTTTCAAGAGAAGCAGGTATGCTTTAAATATGATCGTCTTTTTAATAAAAAATTTTAAATGAGAATAACTATTATTCTATCTACCTATAAATTAGGAGAGGAATAAAATGAAACATAAAACAATCACACTTATTTCCTTAATTATGATTTTGACTCTTGTCACCTGTCTTTTTGCCGGCTGTTTGGGCGATAAAATTGTCGGTACATGGAACGCTAAAAACTCAAGTGCAACCATCACATTCAACAAAGATAATACATTCACGGCAAAAGTCGGCTTATTAAATACAAACGGAACATGGGAAAAATCCGGCAGCGAATACATTTTGTACGGCTCAGGCGGCACAAGAATCGGAAGTGCTGTTTTTGTCGGAAAAGAGCTGCGTCTTGTCCTTGGCGGCGGTATTTTATCCATTTCTGAAGACTTTACAAAACAAAAATAAGATTGAATTGACCGTTTTGGTCAATCTTTTTTATTCAACTTTCTCATTTCATTTTTTATTTAACTTTCTCAAACCCGTTCTTTTGAAAATCCTTTCTCAAAACTTCAATTTCTTTGCAATTTTCGACTTGAAGTGCAAAAATTCCAAAGCACGGCTTAACATATTGAAAGAAGACATTGTCATCTTTAAAACCGACGGGAAATGGTCGAGAACCTTTTAATAAAACGCCTAAAAGAGAATATCCGCCCGGCACCAAATACACTTCATCAGAAACGCTTAAAATCAACTCATGGCAGTCTTTGAGCGTCATCTCATCGCCAATGACCACAACGTCCAAATCTTTCAAGCAAACCATAAGAAGACCTTTTAAAAAGCAAATAAAAAGAAAGATAAGAAGATAAGAGATTAGAGAAAAAAAAAATAATCTCTTACTCAAGAACCAAATTTTTGACTTTAATGCCGGATTTAACGATTTTTCCGACGATTTTACCGCCGGTCATGCCGACAACGTAGAGGGCGACTTCTTCGGGAACGACAAACAAAAAGCCCATTCCCATGTTAAATGTTTTATACATTTCGGCGTCGCTGACGTTTCCTAATTTTTGAAGGAACTTAAATATTTCGGGCGGCTCTATCGGATCATAAATATCAAAACCGAGATTTGTTATGCGCCTGAGTTTTAACAAACCGCTGCCGGTGATGTGTGCCAAGCCGTGAACTTCATGCATTTTGATGACATCCAAAACTTCCATGTAAATGCGCGTGGGTTTTAAAAGCTCTTCACCAATTGTTTTTTTGCCGTCATACGGGCAATAATCCTGATAAGTGTAAGGGGACTCTTTAATAATTTTTCGGACAAGAGAATAGCCGTTGCTGTGAACGCCGCTGCTCTTTAAACCGACAAGAACATCGCCTTCTTTTATTTTTTCGCCGGTGATCACTTGATCTTTTTTGACGGCGCCGATACACGCGCCGGCCAAGTCAAACCCGCGAATCACATCGGGAAGCGTTGCCGTCTCGCCGCCGACAATCGATATTTTAGACATTTCCGCGCCTTTTGCGAGTCCGACGCCGATTTCTTCGGCAAATCCGGGCTTGTGCTTTTCAAGCGCCAAATAATCTACAAATGCAATCGGTTCAGCACCAATCGCCAACAAATCATTGACATTCATTGCAATACAGTCAATGCCGACCGTATCCCATTTGCCCATCTCATTTGCAATCAAAACTTTAGAGCCGACGCCGTCTGTCGTCATGGCAATTGCAAATTCGCCAAAGTCCAGCAAACCGGCATAATGCCCGATTTCCGTCAACGGTGCGCCAAGCCCCTCTCTTTTGAAAGTCATCTTTTTGGTTAATTCTTTAATTGTGCTTTCCTCTTGATGAATATCTACACCGGAAGCTGCATATGTCGAGCCTTTTTCGTTTCCCGTCATCATTTAACCTCTTACCTTTTAATCTCTTTAATCCGTTTTCAATTTTTATCCAACTCAAATTCCGCATGAAGAGATGCAACGGCTTTGTTGACATCCGCACTGCTGACAACACAAGAAATGTTGTATTCCGAAGAGCCCTGACTGATCATGATAATGTTAATGTTTTCCTTGCCAAGCGCGGTAAAAACACGGCGTGCAACACCGGGTGTTCCGGCCATGCCGGCGCCGACAACCGCGACAACAGCAATATCGGAGCGGGAGTCAACATTATATGTGTCGCCAAGTTCCGTCTTAATGGCTTTCATCGTTTTTGCGCGGTCGGTTTCGTTGACAATAAAAGATAAACTGGATTCGGAACCTTGGCTGATCAAACGGACGCTGACATTTTTGTCGGCAAGCGCGGAAAAAATCTGGCCGACTTTTCCGACAGAACCGACCATTTCAGCACTGGACACGTTGATCAATGAAATTTTTTTAATCATGCTGACCGCTTTGACAACATTTTTAGACGTCTTGTTTTCAGAAATCACAAGCGTGCCGTCAAAGTCCGGCTTAAATGTACTCTTCACACGCACCGGAATATGATGTTTCATGGACGGCTCAATCGCACGCGGATGCAAAACTTCGGCACCAAGAGATGAAAGCTCCATCGCTTCTTGATAAGAAATATATTTAATTGTACGGGCAGACGGCACAATTTTTGGATTTGCCGACATAATGCCGTCCACTTCTTTCCAAAGCCAGATTTCATCCGCCTGAATGCCGACTCCGATAATAGATGCAGAATAATCCGAACCGCTGCGGCCAAGTGTTGTAATGTTGCCGTCTTCGCTTTCGCCGATAAATCCGGTCACAACTTGAACAGAAGATTTCAGCCCGGGCTTTAAGCGTTCTTCAATCAATGAATAGGTTTTTGAAAGCGGTTTTGCATTGCCAAACACATCCGTTGTAATAATACCGGCTTCACCGCCTGTATAAAATTTCGATGAAACACCAAGAGAAGACAAAGCGCCTGAAACGATGGGTGCTGCCAAACGCTCGCCGTAAGAAGAAATATTGTCTTTGGAACGGATGGTCAACTCTCCCAAATAACAAATGCCAATCAAAGCTTTCTCAAGCTCATCCATTTTGTCCGTCAAAAATTCAATGACTTCCGATTTGATTTTTTTGTTTGTAACGGCATCATTGACGGCGGCAAAATGTTTGGATTTTAAAGAGGCAATGACTTCAGTCACCGCTGTGACTTTTCCGTGTTCGCATGCATTTGAGGCAACATCAAGCAACTCATCCGTCACACCCGCCAATGCCGATGTAATCAAAACAACTTGATTGCCTTGATCAAAATAACTCTTTGCCAATTCCGCAACGTGGCGTATTTTCTTTCCATCCCCGACAGAAGTGCCGCCAAATTTCATAACAAGCTTCATAATTTATCGATTCCGT
>WRNK01000075.1 GCA_009776675.1 Methanimicrococcus sp. | reverse complement strand
ATATTACATCACCCTCGCAGATTTTCCCATTGTTGTTGTCACATAAATGGATTTGATGTTGTGCTTGCCTTTGACAAGAGAGCGTTCAAGTCTGGAAATGACCGTTTCGATGTTTTGAGCCAACTTTTCAGGCGGCATATTGCGGCGCCCGACAGAAACGTGAAATGTCATTCTGTCTTTGGATCTGATACGAACAGCGCTTTGTTTTGCCTGGATCATTTCGCCGATGGTTTTTCCCGGCAACAGCGGAACCGGCATTTTACCGCGCGGACCAAGAACGGTACCGATGGTTTTACCGACAACCGGCATGAATTGTGTTTCCGCAATGAAGAAGTCACATTCATCTGCAATGTTTTTTGCAAAAGATTTGTCATCTTTCATTGTTTGAAGATCTGCGTCATCAAAAACGTGTTTCGCTCCGGCTTGTTTTGCCTGCAGTGCAATATCTCCTTTTGCAAAAACACCGATTTTCAATTCCTTGCCAAGACCTCCCGGAAGGACGATTTCTTCATCAACTCTGTTTTTGGGTTGATTTAAATCAATGTTTTTAAGGTTAATCGCAATGTCGACGCTTTCCATAAAGTTACGCGCGGGCGACTCCTCTAATAATGTCTTTACGATTTGTTCTACTGAAACATCTGCCATTTTAAGGCCTCCCCGTAGTCCCGAAAATTAAATCATCATAAAGAAAACAGGATGATTCGAATTAACGTCAGCCTTTGCGGCTTTCTACGGCTTTTGGATGTAATATCATAAAAACCGATCAATTTGAAACGGCTTTTATAAGAGTGAATAAAACATGTTATTTATTTTTAAATTTATTGGTTTTTATGATTTGTTGATTGATCGATTCTTTAATCAATTCTTTGATCGAAATCATAAAACCATGAAATAACATGCAAAAAACGGTGATATCGAAGCAATAGCATCGATCCGTCCCGTTTTAAGTTACCATTCTTCTTGTGAAAGAATGTCGTCAAATTTACCGGCATCAATGGCTTGTTGGAATTCTCTGATATTCATGCCTTCAACTGTAACGCCGACAGTGACACCGGTTCCGGTGACTTCTTTAATGGCTGCTTTTAAGTCGTAAGAGAGAATATCATCCTTTTTCATGCGAGCGATTTTTGCGGCTTGCTGAACGGTAATGTTACCGATTTTTTCAGTGTTTGGTTTGCCGGAGCCTTTTGTAACGCCTGCTTCTTGAAGAAGGAGGGAGGCTGTTGGAGGCGTACCGACTTCGATTTCAACGCTTTTGTCGTCAGCAACGATCACTGTAATCGGAACCTGCATGCCGTTGAAATCTTTTGTTTTTTCATTAATTTGATCAATAACTAATTTGATGTTGATGCCGAGAGGACCAAGCGCCGGACCAAGCGGCGGACCGGGTGTTGCTTTTCCTCCGGGAACTAAAGCTTCGACTTTACTAACCATTAAATCACCGTTTGCGAAAATAATAAATTTGAGATCATAAGTATGAAAAGATATTTGCTGAACCGGCAAACTTTAAATCTGCGGCAAATTCAACAGAATTATTCAATTACACTTCATCCTGAAAGGATGTAATAAATCGAATTCTTTGATTTAAATCTTTCTCATCATTTCGTGTGAAAATCACTCTTTTTTAATACAATGTATAAAAATCAAAAAACCAAATATCGAATTTGATCTTTTTAATGTTTTTATCTTCTTCCCTTTCCTTTTTTAATCTTCTTCCTTCTTCAAGACGCGAACCGTATCGCCGCGAATTGTAATCGGGATCGGAACAACCGCATCAAACAACTCGACGGTGATTTCGTCATGCTGCGTGGCGCCGATACGTTTGACTTTGGCTTTTTCACCTTTAAACGGACCGGAAGTAATTTCAATAATCGATCCTTCCGTAATGCCGGCTGCAATCGGTCTGGGCTTTAAGAAGTGTTCAATTTCACCAAATTCAGCCGGACTTTTCAGCAGCATTTTAGCGTGCGGAATGGCTTGAATCAGAGTAGCGATAACGCCGGTGCTTGGCGCTTCAACGAAGACATATCCTCTCAGCTCTTCCGGAGCCAAAACAGATCGAACATCCAAACGCTCTTTTTTAGCAACCAATGCCATTGACTTGGCAACAGATTTTTCTTGACTCACTGTCGTTTTCACAACGAAGATTTTAGAGTCACCGTTATTACTATCGTTTTCAACCATTTTTATTACCTGGCAGGAATAAAGTATTGCGGAAGATAATCCATAGCGAAATAGAAGATAAACCCGACCGCACCGATTGCAAGAATACCGACAGCTGCAACCTTTGCAATTGTCATAAACTCTTTGCGAGAGGGTTTGCGGGCCAATTTCAAAATTCTGAAATAAGAACGAATGGTCGGACCGATGTTTGAAATACCGTTCTTGATATTTTCTGTCGTATTGCCTTCTGCCAATTTTTCACATCCGAATGACTGTTGTCTGAATTAAAACATAATGAATGATAAGTTTAAGTTTTTAAATTTGAATATTTTTCGAATCTCACAGATATCCGAGTTAAAAATTCAAAAAAGATATCGTGTCTAATACGCTCATAGTAAATATACTTTGTCCTTTTAATATAAAAAGAAAACTGCCGCATGATTCCATTATAGATGATACGGAATAAAACGAGGAAAGAAAACAAATAAAAAAGCAAAAAAACAAAAAATAAAAAAGCAAAAAACAAAAAAGCAAAAAAACAAAAAAGGAAAAATTGTTTCGCAATTTTGAAACAATTTTTTTATTCGACAAAATCAATTCCGTATTTTGCGGTAATAGATGTACCGCTGCCGTGACCGTAGATTTGTGACGATTTGACTCCGGTCACAATGATCATGGTACGGATCTTGTTTTCAATTTTCGGATCAACGCGGGCGCCCCAAATAAGACGGGCACCGGGGTCAATGCGGTTGTGAACTTCCTGAACCACGGTTTGTGCTTCTTCAATGGTCATGTCCGGGCCGCCGATAACGTTAATAAGAGCAGATGTCGCATCGGAAATGTCAACATCAAGGAGCGGGCTTCTGAGAGCTTTTTGGATTGAATCGACCGCTTTGTTTTCACCGGACGCTTCACCCAGACCAATCATTGCAACACCACCGTTTTGCATAATCGTGCGGATATCTGCAAAGTCAACATTCACAAGACCGTCTTCTGTAATGGATTCTGTAATACCTTTGACGGCGCGCATGAGAACTTCATCACAAACTTTAAAAGCTGCTTGAAGTGGAAGTTTTGGAACCATTTCAATAAGTTTGTCGTTTGGAATAACAATGACGGTGTCAGCAACATCGCGGAGTCTTTCAAGACCGGCTTCGGCGTTTGTGCGTCTGACAATTCCTTCCACGCCAAAGGGCAATGTGACAACAGCAATTGTTAAAGCGCCTGCAGCGCGGGCAGCTTCTGCAATAACCGGTGCGGATCCTGTGCCTGTACCGCCGCCAAGACCGGTTGTAATAAAAACCATGTCGGCGCCTTCAACGGCGCTGCGGATTTCATCAACATTTTCAATGGCAGCATCTTCGCCGACCTGCGGCAAACTGCCGGCACCAAGACCGCGCGTTTTCTTTTTGCCGATCAGAATTTTTTTGTTGGTACCGATTTTTAACAAATGCTGTGCGTCTGTGTTAACAGCATATAATTCTGCGCCGGAAATCCCTTCCTCAAGCATTCTTTGAATGCTGTTAGAACCGCCGCCGCCGCAGCCGATAACTTTAATGTTTGTCTTTAAACCTTCCAAAAAGGCGCGTAATTCCTCATCAACGCTTTCGCCTTGAAGATTGGTGTTGGCAGAATAGCGAGAAGAGTCGCGGTCTTCTCGGGCGCTTCGAGCTAATGCTTCTTCTACGATGGATTTCATGTGTAAACCTCTGAATTGCTTTCAGTCAAATGACTGCTGCCCCGAGTGTGAATCGTGACAACTGGAAATAAATATGATAAATTTTGATAAATCAATCATTTAGCATAATGAATTGATTTAGTTGCCTGAAATATTTAATTATTACTATGATTTAAAAGATTTCATAACTTTTAATTATAATTTTTAAAAATCTCAATCATTTTCAAAGAAAGATTTTTTGTGAATAATATAAAAATAAAAGCCCTTTTTCTCATAAACCAATTCTTCTAAAAAAAATCAAAAAAGTTATAAACGGGAAAATATCTCCCGCTTATGAAAACATATTTTCCGGAATAGGAATGAAAGCATCATTCTTCTTGGCTTCCATGATTTTATCAATTGCGTTTAAGAAATCGATTTTTTCAATGGACAGTTTTTCTTCACGAACTGCAAACATGCCGGCTTCTGTGACGATAGCTTTTAAATCTGCCCCGCTGGCGCCGTCTGTTCGCCTTGCAAGTTCGGAAAAGTCCACCTGATCGGATAAGGTCATCTTTGCCGCATGAATCTTTAAGATCGTCTCTCGACCTTCTTTGTCCGGCAGCGGCACATAAACCATACGGTCAAAGCGCCCCGGTCTTAAAATGGCCGGATCTAAAATGTCCAAGCGGTTGGTTGCCGCAATGATCTTGACATTGGAGCGGCGGTTAAATCCATCCATCTCCGCAAGCAGCTGCATCAATGTTCTGTGAATTTCGCGATCTGCGCTGGTTGTATCATCCGTGCGGCGCGATGCAATGGAATCCACTTCATCAATAAAAATGATAGAGGGCGCCTTTTTTTGAGCCAGTTCAAAAAGCTCATGAACCATTTTGGAACCGTCGCCGATATATTTTTGAACCAACTCAGAACCGACAACGCGAAGAAACGTTGCTTTTGTCTTATTGGCAACCGCTTTGGCAATCATGGTCTTGCCGGTACCCGGGGGACCGAAAAGCAAAGCGCCTTTTGGCGGCTCAATGCCGATACGTTCAAAAATTTCCGGCTTAATCAGCGGCAACTCGACAACTTCACGAATTTCACGCAGCTGATCGCCCAAACCACCGATTTGATCATAAGTGATATCTGTTGCTTCAATTAATTCAAGAGCGGAGACTTCCGGCTCTTCCAGAATCGGAAGAATTTCAGCAATTGAAAATGTCTGCTGATTTAAAGCCACATTTGTTCCCGGCGCAAGCTGTACCGCTGTCATTTCTGACGGCGCGCTGATCACCATTTGCGGACCGGCAGAACTGCGCACAACGACATGATCGCTGTCAATCATTTTAACAACAGTTCCCATCAAAAGCGGCGGCATCTTCATCCGGTCAATTTCCATACGCAATCGCTTTGTTTCTCTCTCAAAATGAATTTTGTCATATTCGGCAGATTTCTTTTGAGATTCCACTCGATGCAGAATTTCTTGAGAATGAATCAAATCCTCACGTGCCGCTAAAAATTCTTTTCGGGTTGTGACCAGCTCATTTTGAAACGCATCCGCTTTTTTTTTCAAATCACATATTTCAGATGCTGCTTTATGGAGTGAGTTTTGAAGAGAAGTCTTTTCCTTAATTACTTTTTCATAATCGGCAAGAAGATTTTCATGATCTGAAATTGATTTTTGCATTTGTTCAGACAAATTTTGAAGTTCGGAAGAATAAGATTCCTTTAAAGTCTTAATTTCTTCAAGTCTCTGAGCCGAAATCGTTTTTGTTCTTTTGAGATGTGTATCCATCTTTTTCAATTCCGATTGAAGTCGATCAACTTCGGAATCATACGTCTCCGGAAGAAACGCAGATTCCGATGTATTCAAACAAACGGATTTGAGTTTTGGCTTGACCATTTTTTCCATTTTTTATACCTCACTTTTTTTACCGCAATTCAAATGCGGCTTTCGCCGTCAGTCAGCCGACGACTTTGGATTTTATAAGACGGTTCTGTTTTTTTTTGTTTATAATTTTTTATTGCTTCTAAATAAAAATATAATTAATTTCCTAAATGAAAAATAATTTCATTATTTTAAATGTTTGGGTTGTAATCAAATAATGCCTAAAAATTTCATTATATGATTAATTCATAATAAATATTTCATTAAACAAGATTCATGAGGTAAAAAATAATTAAATTGAAATAGGAAAGTAAATATTAAAACCATATTGAAATTAAAAATAAGAATGATAGAGTGTGATTAAAAAATATGGATTCTTATGAATGTGAAATATGCGGCAAAAAAACAAAAAGCCCGACAGTTCCGACAAAAGTGGAAAGCGCCGTTTTTAAAGTTTGCCCCGATTGTATAAAACATGGAACACCGATAGAGACACATCGAACCCCTGTCGTTAAAACCGGCACAGCCGGACCTTCAAAAGCGCCGTACAAAGCGCCG
>WRNK01000074.1 GCA_009776675.1 Methanimicrococcus sp. | reverse complement strand
TACCGGAGCTTCGGGCAATATCACAATCACGGGCGACTCCGATGTGATAGCTATAGGCGGCAGCGGTTCTCCCAGCGGTGGCGCAGGCATCGGTTCCGGCGGATCAACTTCAACCACATTCGCTCCTGTAAATAACATCGTCATTGATGAAAGCACTGCAAAGGTCACCTCTACAGGTGGCACGGGGACATCAGGTCGTCACGGCGCAAACATTGGAAACGGCGGCAGATCAAGCAGTGAAGGCACATCCGTCACACCGAAAACAAGCGTGACCCTCTATACCATAAAGATCACAGCCGGCGCAGGCGGGAGCATCATTCCTCCCAATAATATTCCGATAGTCGCAAATTCCAATCAAGTCATCATCGCCACTGCCGACACCGGATATGTGATAGACAGCATAACGATAGATGCTGTGGCGCAGACGATTACAAACAAAAATCAAGTTTTCTTTGTTATTCCTGCGGTGGGAGCCGATAAAGCCGTCATTGCAGCATTCGCACCGAAAACTGTAACCGTGACAAACACGCAGACGGGAACGCTGACGTATGGAACGGCGGGCAGTGCGACTTTCCCGGTCACGACAACGAATATTGATGACGGCATATACACGGCAACGCTTGACGGTGCACCCTCAAGCATTACTGCTGATGATGTGACGATCATCGGGGGCACGGGAACGCTGACGATTAACACGTTGGCGACAACCGGCGGAGGAGTGCATTCGATGACGATCACCCTCGATGATGCAACGTCGGGCAAATTTGACTTGACAGTATCTCCTGCATCACAAACCCCGCTTGTCCTCGTCGGGCTTGGCACAGCTTATACTTACGGTGATGGTCCCATTACCCTTTCCATAACGGGCGGTTCAGGCGGTGGAGCGGTGACGTATACATCAGACAATACTGCAGTCGCAACCGTATCAGGCACAACTGTTACCATAAATCAATCCGGTACATTCAACATCACCGCCACCAAAGCGGCGGACAGTAACTATAGTTTGGCCAGCGTCACCCCCGGGATAGTGACGGTCAGCGAAGCCATACCCCCTGCAACCCTGTCGGCAGCAGTCACAAGCGGACTTGATGCGGTGCTGACGGCAACGGTGCTGCCGGTGGGAACCGGCGATGTTCCAAGCGGCACAGTGACGTTTTTGGACGGTTCTGCAACTTTGGCAACAGTGCCTTTAGACGCTTCCGGCATTGCTGTATATACCGATTTGTCCCCTGCTCGCGGCAGCCACAGCTACACGGCAGAATACAACGGTCAAACGAATCGTTACACCACAAACAGCGACACGATCACGGTCGCCGTCAATCCGCCAAGTACCGGCGGCAGCGGTTTTGGAACTGCAACGATTGTTTCACCTACAACACCGCCTTCTGTTTTCGATAATGAAAGCAATAATGAAAGAAACAATTCCGTTCCTGATAATGGAAGCAGCAGCAATGATTTCGATAATGCAAACGACAATTCAAACAATAATGAAAACAAGAACGTCGATCAAAATTCCGGTGCTGTAACATATCGGCTGGTATTTGTCTTAATCGTTTTGTTTTTGTATATGCTTGTTGTCGCCGCTTTGTGTTTTATACCAAAAAAATGAGTGACAGAAAAAAACGGGTATGAAGGAGAAAAAAATCATTTTTCTTCTTCTTTTTTTTTATTTTTACAAGTGGAGAATTAAAAAAGTCTTTCAGTTTATTCCATTTTGGAATAAACTGCTACAGCATTGAAAATGAAGGATATATTCGGCAAAAGTTCGCAAATATATTTCATTGATGCTCGAATTTTTTTGAAGATATATGAGCGATGAAATAAAAGAAAAGATCGTAAAAAAATCGAATCAAAACAAAAAAAGGATAGCAGAAGTTATATTATTCGAACATCCAAACAAATATTGTATTGATGCGGTGCATAAGAACGTACATTTTTCATTTCAATCACATCAATCGTCCGCTTTTGCTTTTCAGCCGCCTCTCTAATCAATTCAATAGAACCGGCAAACAAATCATCTTCGTTTGCGATAGCATAATAATGAATGATGCCGCCTTTTTTACATAATGAGACAGCCGTATCCAAAAAAGCAGCCGCATTTTGAGGCAGATTCATAATTATGTGATCGCCGGCTCCGGCATACTGATCCGGCAAAACCATCGCGTCTTCATTTAAAGCCGTCACATTGAGCACTTTATTCAAAACAATATTTTTTTTCAAAAGCTCAACAGCCGCCTCGTTTTTGTCATTGGCAACCACGCATTTGGGAGACGCGTGTTTGGCAATCATAATGCTGTAAGGACCGACGCCTGCAAACATATCAATGACAACGGCCCCCCCTTGAATTTGAGTTAAAATGCGGTGGCGCTCGGTGGAAAGGCGCGGTGTAAAATAAGCGTGTGCCAAATCCACATGGTATTGGCAGCCATATTCTTTGTGAACGGTTGCCGTCTTGTTGACGCCGGCAATAAATTCAAGCGGACGCGTTCTGAATTCACCCGAAATCGGACCGGCTGAAAGTAAAACGGTTTGAATCGAAGGATGCACTTTTAAAATAGCGGCAGCAACGTCGGATACATTTTTGTCTTCTGCATCGGGTTTATCGTCAATGACCGCAATGTCGCCGATCATTTCATAAGCAACAGAATAACCCAAAATATCCAATACGGTTGGCGTTTTCTTTTGTCTCTTAAAAGAGGCTTTTGTAAGAAAAAAATCGAAATCGACGATTTGATTGTGAAGTTTTGAAACATTGTTTTTGAGAAGCGGCAAAAAAAGAAATTCATCTTTTGCAAATGGTCGAAAAGACGGATCGGATAAGCCAAAATGGTCTAAAAGCCGGCGGCACAGCTCTCCGTCTTTTTTAAATACCTGAAGGGCGGGGCGAACAGCGAAATCAGAGTCTGCCGAATCGGAATAGATGGCGTCGGTCTTGGTAAGATCGGTATCTGAAAAATCCGATTCAATGAAATCGATTTCATCATCTTCTGCTGTAAAAGGTAAATCAGACATAACGGCTCATTCTTTTTTCAAACGGAAATATCTTTTGGCGATGACGTCTTCTTTGGAAATATCTTTGCAATGGTATCTGCGGTGTCTTTTTGTTACAGCTGTCCAATTAATCGCTTTTTCCGGACACCAATTGATGCAGGAAAAACACATTTCGCATTGATGATGGAAGACCGGCTTTTGAGCGTCCAGCGTGATGTTTTGAACCGGACAGACGTCGCGGCATATGCCGCATGAAACACAGCTGCTGTTTACTTTGAAGTGTTTGTCAAGCGTTGGAATGATGCGGTGTGCGTGGTTAAAAAGCAAAAACGAAATCGGTTTTTGAATAATTTTCGGCGTATCTTTATCGAAATGGAGTGCACGGTTTTTAATATTGACCGCAATGGTCTGTGTCTTTGCCTCTGCCTTTTTGAATACCTTTTCAACACCTTTTTGAGATTTCGTATTTGGGAGAAACACGAAGCTGGTAACAAGCGGAATAACATAGCCGGCGGAGAGGGTGATTCCTCGATTGAGCAGAGAATTTTTAAGAACGGTAAGAGTATTTCCTGAGTTTTGACCGCATGTTGCAATAGCATAAACATAATCCGCATTTGGCAATTTTTGAGCAAAATTCATTATGATATGCGGCGGCTTCATCATATAAACAGGGAAAACCAAACCGATTGTATCCGGCTTTGTTTGAGACTCGGCTTCTTCAAGTTCAATCGGCAAATCTTTGGTGATCGGAATCAATTCAGCTTCAGGAAAAGATTCCTGCATTTTTCGAGCAACCCATAAAGAGTTTCCGGTGCCTGAAAAATAATAAATTCTGTGGGACATATTGAGACCTCTGATTTTTTTATTTCATCTTTTTATCATTTCATCTTTTTATCGTTTCATCTTTTTAATTGTTCCGTCTTTTTATGTGTTTGTGTAAAAATCGGAAAGCGAATTTTTAATATAGAATCCGATTCATTAAAAAATCAATGACCACAAAAATTTCTGTGTTGGTTTCGGGCAGAGGCACAAATTTGCAGTCCGTGATTGATGCAATTGAAAGCGGCGACATTTCAAATGCTGAAATTGTTTGCGTCATCAGTGATAAAGCGGATGCTTTTGCTTTGGAGCGCGCAAAAAAACACAATATCGAAGGAATTTTTGTTGATCCCAAAGACTTTTCGTCACGTCAGGCATTTGACGACAAAATTTTGGAAATTTTGAAAAATAAAGAAACCGATCTTGTTTTGCTGGCAGGGTATTTGAGAATCATCAGCGATTCGCTGACTTTGGCATACAAAAACAAAATGATTAACATTCACCCGTCTCTTTTGCCGGCATTTAAAGGACTGCACGCTCAAACACAAGCGATCGAATACGGCGTCAAATATTCCGGCTGCACCGTTCATTTCGTTGAACCGGCGCTGGACAGCGGGCCGATTATTTTTCAAAGAGTTGTTCCGGTCATGGATGACGATACGGCTGAAACGCTTGCGGACAGAATTTTGGTTGAAGAAAATAAAGCTTACAGAGACGCTGTGAAATTGTTTGTTGAGAATAAGATTGAGATTTGCGGGCGTCATGTTAGAATTAAAAAATGATGCCCTTCTTTAAGAATCAACAACAACCCCGATGAAATACCCCGGCGTGGCTTCAACGATTTTTGCACGAACAGTATCGCCTGGCTTCAAATACGATTCATTCAAAACAATCGGCTTATAATCAGCCGTTCTTGCCAAAACACCGCTTTCCTTACCGTATTTTGAAACAAAAACGTCTTCGATTTTGCCGATGCGTTCGTTTTTTGAAAGCTGCTTCATAGAGTCAGTTATTTCCGTCAATTTTTTAGAACGGGCTGTCAGGATACGGGAATCTAAATTTCGAAGCTGAAATGCTTTTGTTCCCGGACGCGGGGAATATTTGGAAATGTTGATTTTGTCCGGCTTATATTTTAAAACCCAGTCCACCGTTTTTGAAAAATCGGATTCGGTTTCGCCGCAAAAACCGACAATGATGTCCGTAAATAATGTCAAATCCGAAAAGCGCTCTTTAAAGGCTGAAATGATTTTGTCGGCATCATCCATTGTATAATGGCGGTTCATCGCTTTTAAAACATCTTCCGATGCTGATTGGATCGGCAAATGCAAAAATTTGTAAACTTTTGGGTGATCAAAAGCATCGACAAGCTCCGCCAAAATAGGCAAAATCGAGAATGGGTTCATCATGCCGACTCTGATTTTAAAATGGCCGGGAATTTCTGAAATACGGCGAAGTAGTGCCGGCAGCCGTATCCCAAAATGAGGAGAGTCTTTTTCAAAATCCATACCATATTGGCTGTCATCTTGAGATGTCAGCCAGATTTCGCTGCATCCTTCTAAAACAGCAGCCTCGATGTCTGAAACAATCTCGTCCGGCGAAAATGAAATCAAATCGCCGCGTGCCAGACGAACAATACAATACGAGCAGCCGAATGAACAGCCGTTTGAGATTTGGCAAATATGAATGTTGGAATGGTAGCGGATTTTTGGAACATTTAAAAAGCCGCCGGGCTTGTCCGAAAAAATGCGAACGGGAACGCCTTTGTTGGAATTCAGCTGCTGCAAGACATCTAAAAGCCTGTCAACAGGGCGGACACCCAAAATGCAAGCACCCGGATGTGCATTTAAAATCAAATCCAGCTGAACTTCCGGCATGCAGCCGCAAACAACAACATCGCGGCCGCTGTCGCCGAAAGATCGGATTTTGTGAAGAATCTTCTGCTCGGTGGTGTATTTGACTGTACAGCTGTTACAAATGTAGACATCCGCCTCGTCTTCGCCTGTGAGTTCAAAACCTGCAGAGCGAATGAGTCCAAGCATCGTTTCGGCTGACGCTTGATTTGCAGAACAGCCAAATGTTTCAAAATAAATTTTCATGGAGATCGGCGTTTTGAATTAATTCATAAGATTTTCGACATCCGTTTCAACTTTTTTAAATTAAATTGAAAAAGATTTGTGTTCTTTATCAAACACATAAACGCTTTGCGTTAAGCGGACAACTCCGGAACTGCCGATTAAAAGGCTTGTCAAATAAGCATCGCCGTCATCAAGAAGTTTGGCACCTTTCATAAACGGATTGTCTGTCACCGCAGTGGCTGCAAAAATAACATCCTTGCCCGGAACCAAATCGTTTGTGTTTCGGATTTTGCTGATTTCAGATTCTTTAATACCCATTTTTTCAAGGCGCGGCAGCTTCTCAACCAATTCTTTTTGAACAGCATCGGCGGGNTTTCCATTGGCAGCACTCGGCAAAACAAGGCGTCCCGTAATT
>WRNK01000073.1 GCA_009776675.1 Methanimicrococcus sp. | reverse complement strand
GTCTGTAAGACCCGTATAATGATGACTTTGCATATTTTGGTATTTAGGTTTGCTTCATTATAAAATGAACTCAAGATTAATACACATTCTCTTTTTTTAATCATTTCATTTGTCTTTCCTTTCTTTATCATTTCATTTTTTTTAACCAAACGAATTTTTAAATACATGGATTTTGGATTATCTCTATACAACTTTCTTTATGCCAAAACCATTTGTAAATTATTTTTTCTTATCTTATTCATTTCGATTATCGAGGAATCAAAAATGTTTATACCGACAACGTTTTGTGATGCAAATTATGAATATGATGACGCCGATTATGTTATATTCGGGGCTCCTTTTGATAATACGTCTTCTTTTCGTGCCGGAAGCCGCTGGGCGCCGGATGAGATGAGAAAAGTCTCCGCCAACTTTGAGCCTTACAATCCGAAATATGATCTGGATATGACGTATATGCCGATTTGCGATGCGGGAAACGTTTTGGTTTCTGCCAATATTGATGAAACGTTGGAGTGGATTTACGAAGATGTCCAAAGAATTGTTGCCGACGGCAAATTTCCGATTATGATGGGTGGCGAACACTCCTTGTCATACGCGCCGATTAAAGCATGTTATGACGCGTGTGATGACAAAGACGATTTTGCGGTTCTTGTGTTGGATGCGCATTTTGATCTTCGGGAAGATTTTCGAGGGCTGAAAAATAACCACGCTTGTGTTTCTCATCATATTTTAGAAAACATCACAAAAAAATATGTCTCCATCGGCATCCGAAGCGGTGCAAAAGAAGAATGGGATTATGCCCGTAAAGCCGGTGTGAAATATTATACCGCCGATGATGTTTATGAAACGGGGATTTCAAAAGTGATTCAAGAAGCGCTGAAATACCTTGACAGCAAACACATTTATCTGTCACTTGATATGGACGCCATTGATCCGGCTTATTGTGCAGGGCTTGGAACGCCTGAACCGTTTGGAATGACAGACCGCGATGTCCGTGAAGTTTTGCGCCAAACGGCTCCTTATACAATCGGATTTGATGTCGTTGAGATCGCACCGGAATATGATAACAGCATCTCCGCTGTTTTGGCAGCCAAATTGATGCGCGAGTTTATTTTCGCGCATTATGCGTCTAAGCATTAATAATTTAAAAAAAGATGCTGTGTTTTTCAGCATTCTATTTTTTATTTTTTCATTAAAAACATGTTCATTTAAAAACAATGTTTTTTCTTCTTTTTTCCGCATTTTTCACCGCAACAGCATCCATATTTCAGGTAGTACAATATCGCAATGATGGCAAGCGGAATCAAAATAATGAGCAGCAGTTTCAATAATTTTTTCATTTCTTTTACCTCTTTTGATTTGAAAATGTAAAAATTAAATTTCCGGCGGAATTGTTTCGAGTTTTCCAAGAATGCTCCAAATCAATGTTCCGGTATGCATTGGAAGATTTGGGTCGTAACTGACATCGGAAAGCGTTTTTAATCCCGATGCGGCACGTAAGAAGAGTTGTTGGTTTTCGTTTTTTAAGACGTCGATAATTTCAGTGACGGAACGTCTGATGTTTCTTGGGACAGACGTATCGTTTGCAATCATATCTAATTCTACAATGCACTGATCAATCGTTTTTTGATATTCAGAAGCTGACATAATTTTCACCTGCGATAAGTTCAACCAAAATCATTTATTGATTCGGATGACCTTGGTTATTAATTTTAATTCATAAAAGAAGTCATTTTTGAATTAAACATAGTGTAGAGTTCTCACTCATTTAAATTTTACCTTGATTTTATTTTTATAACACATTCATTTCAAATTTAAATACTTTTAATTTGTTTATTTGAAAAAGAATTATGTCTTATGAAAGAAAAGGAAAAAAGAAAAAGAAAAAAATGGTGAAATGATGGATTCTGATGAAAATGTTAAAAAAATTGCCCGTTTCCTTGAAAACGGCGGTACGATGCTTGCCCAACACTGTGAGAATTGCAATGCGCCGCTGTTTCGTTTTAAAGGGGATGTTATTTGTCCGGTTTGCAGCGGTATTGAAGCTTCGGCACCAAAAGGAGCAGCTGCCGTTTCAGCTGAAAAATCAAAACAAAAGAGTGAACGGGCTGAAAAAAGCGTGAAGTCTGAAAAAAGTGAGGTTGAAAAGAAGAAAGTTCGAGACGTTTCAAAGCCGATTGTTTCCGATGACAATAATGAAACACTTTTGAAAGAATTAATTCTTCAAAAAATAACAGCGGTTGCGGAAGATATGCAAAATGAAACAGATTCGCGCCGTATTTTTGAAAGTTTGGAAATCATTGAAAAAGGTTTAGAATTGATAAATCAACTTTCTTAAATGAAAAATCCGTTGTCGAGGGTTTCTCGACAACTGCACCCGATGGCAAAAATAAGCCGTTGGTTTTTATTTTTTGTATTCTGCTTCCATTACATCTCGAATTCTTTGTGCCGTCTTTTTCCCAATCCCTTTTATTTTGCACAAATCTTCTTCAGTTGCGTTAAAAATGTTGGTCAAGGAACCAAACTCATTGAGGAGGAGGCGGGCGGCGTTTGGACCGACGCCTGAGATGGAGGATAAGAGGTATTCTTGCTGCTCACTTGTTGTTTTTGCCGGTTTTTTACCATGCAGGTTGATGCTTTTTTTCTCATCGATTTGTTCTCTTTTTGCCATCATTTTGAGTAAGAGAGCGGTTTCTTCTTCGTTTTTTGTGTAAAAGACGGAAACTTTTAAATCCATTTCAATGGAAAGCAAGGCGCCTTTGATGGCATTCGGATTGATTTTGCTGCCGATCTCTTCTTCGCCTTCAACAATAAGGGCGGGTTTTTTGTAGGCGCGCGACAAATCAACCAGCTGTGAAAAAAGATTGCGTTTGCCGTCAATCAAAGAAGCAGAAAAGTCGGCGGCACTCTTTCTTTCAACAGCCATCTCATCGCTGATCACATAATCGGCCACCTCCAGTTTTGCCGTTTTCAAAAAAACGCCTTGGGATTCCAAATGCCGCAAAACACCGCTTTTGAGTTCCCGAACATCCGCTAAGATTTTCAGAGGCTCATTTTTGTTTTCGATCTCATTTTCAATTTCATTTTCACTATTATCTTCTTCCGCTTTTGTGAAATTTTTGGAGAACGCTTTTTCTCTGGCAGGCAAATCGAAATTTTCTCCAATATCAGATTTTGTTTCCGTTTCAGGTTCATTTTCCTTTTCTTCTTCTCTTCTTCCTTCTTCAAAAGAGAGCACATTTTCATATTTTTTCTTAAATTCTCTCTCAAAATCAAAAAATGTTTTTTGAGGTTCATCCGGTTTTTTGATGGCAGAGGAGGAAGCATAACTTTTTTGCAAACTTTTCATTTCAGAAAGCATTTTTTTCTCTTTGCTCTGGCTGCTCCAGCGGTAAAATTCATCACGAGTTCCCTTTGTAATCAAAACAATGACACGGCCTGTTTGGAAACGACCGGTTCGGCCTTTTCTCTGAATGCTTCGAATTTCTGATGGAACCGGCTCGTAAAATAAAACCATATCCGTTGCAGGAATATCAAGTCCCTCTTCGGCGACGGATGTTGCAATGAGGACGTTGTATTCTCCGGCTCGGAATTGGTCAATAATTTCGGTTTGCTGTTTTTGTGTCAGCCCTTTATCTTTATAACGCGAGCCTTGACCAACAAAACGAACCGGACGCACGGATTTGATTTCTTCCAAAGCCTCTTTGACAGTATTTGCTGTGTCTCGAAAGTTTGTAAAAACAATAATTTTAGAATCGGGATATTTTGTTAATTGTTCCGATACAATTTTTTGAACGGCATAAAATTTCGGGTGTTCTCTTTCACATTTTTCTGTCAGATTCAAAGCTTGTCTGAAATATAAATCATTGACAAGCCGCTTGACAGCTTTGCTTGCGGATGATAATGCGGCTTCCTCATCCATCTTTGTTAAGTAAGATAATAACGGTTTTGCACCTTGCGTTTCGACCAATTCGACGGCATGTTCAATTTTCATAATTTCTGCCACGACAGAAACGGCATTATACACATTTGGATCGGCAGCTTCACTTCTTGCTTCGCCGGCAAGTCGATCTTGAAGCGCCAGCAAATCTTTTTTTGTAACAGATCTGGTATCCAAGGGGTAGCCATATTCAACAAGCTTTCGGAACCTTTCATCCAATATCTTTTTTAATGATTCTCGAATTTCTGCCAACTCTTTAGGTAATTCCAAGGAGAGCCATTCCACGTCCTTTTTGTGAACATAAGGCTTAATGTCGGGGTCATCTTCCGTTTTAACAACAACATTTTCAATGCAAAGCGTTTGGCAGACGTCGTCAATTTTTTCTTTTTCACTTCCGGGACTTGCCGTAATTCCTAAAATCAATGGATTATCAGCATCTTTCGTGTATTTTTCTGCAATATAGGTATAAGCATAATTTCCGACAGTTCGGTGGGCTTCATCAAAAACGATACAAGAGACATCTTTTAATGAAATTCGACCATTCATTAAATCGTTTTCAATAACTTGAGGCGTTGAGATAATCACATCTGTTTCAAGCCATATGTCTTTTCTTTTTTCGGGAACAAGACTTCCCGTGAAGGCTTTCACTTTTCCTTCTTCTAATTTCATCACACGTGAAAAGAAATCATAATGCTGCTGAACAAGCGGTTTGGTTGGAGAAAGCAGCAAGACCTTTCCGCCAACACGCTCCAGCCTCATGACCATAATTAAAAGAGCAACAATCGTTTTTCCAAGAGACGTCGGAAGAACAACAAGAGAGTTTTTTTTAGTACAAGCAGAGACAATATTGAGCTGATACATGCGCTGCTCAACAACATTTTCCAAAATGAGAGGATGTTTGATAAATTGTTGGTCGGTCATCGTTCTCCCTCGTGTTTTTGTCCGCTTTTTTTAAAATAACTTGCAGTTTCTTTATGATTCTTCTTATAAATAATCAATTCGCAGAGTGAAACTACTAAAGAAAAAGAAATGGAAAAAGGAAGAAAAAAGCAATCAATCTGCTAAAACGTTTATAAATTTTCGTTTTTAACAAAAATAAAAATGTTAAAATAGTTTCGTAAACAGCAGTATAATGTTTATCAAAAGACGGATGCAAAATTATGACAGACGAAGAACTGACATCAAATCCTTCCAAAAAAGAGAAGATGATCGTTGCAGAGACTTTAGAAGGAGAACAATATGCATGCCACCAAAATACAGATTTAAAAGAGAACGCATTAAAATTTATACCCTTTTCAGAAAAAAACAATATGATCTCGCAGGACATTTTTTATCTGGAACAATTTACAGACCCCGGAATCAATTTGAAAATAATAAAGCCGATCCAATTCAATGTCAGTTTTGAAGAAGATTTGTATTTTATAGAAAATGATGTTTTTGATATTTTTTCATATCATAAAGAACTGAAAAAAGCAAAAACAGACATCGAAGAACAATTACAAATATTGTGGAAAGATTTTGTTCTGGAAGACGAATCGACATTGCATGAAACGGGTATCCTATTTAAAAAACTTCTTCAGAAATACCTGGAGGAATTCTAATGGCACCTCCATATAGAAGCAGAGAAATAACCTCATCACTTCTCCAAAAAGGGTTTAAAAAAAAAGAGGGGGACCATCATTTTTATTATTTTTATATGAATGGAGCTCGAACACCAATTAAAACATTTGTAAGCCATGGAGCAAAAGACTATGGTTCTGAACTTTTATCCCCTATGAGAAAACAATTATTGCTTACAAAAGAACAACTTGAAGGACTGATTGAATGCCCATTAAAAGAGGATGAATTAAAAGAGATTTACGCCTCTAAATTAGTAAATCTAAAAGATAAATTCTCAAATTCTTTAAATGGTTAAAAATCGGCTTTGTATGAAAAACAAAAATTTGCCCAAAAGTAAGCCATCCGAAAAAAACGATTTTCATGTTTTTTAAAAAAAAATAGGTTGGGGGAAAAATATTCCCCCGACACGACAACCGTCGCATTTCTTTCAAACCGGAAGGTTGGAAAAGAGACGTGGCTTCGTTTTTTAAACGATAAAACGTGCAGATTTTGCCGGAGAGGTTTAAATGCGCATGTTTCTCGGATCAGTTCGTGTTCTATCGATCAGCTCTTGCTTTTTGCCGGCGTTCCAGCCGTCTACAGACTGCAGGTATCCAGTGATGCGTGAGAGGTGATCAATGTTTGAGGAGCCGCATTTCGGGCAGCATTCTTTTATTCCGGAGGCAACGTAGCCTTCGTCTTTGCAAACCGTCATGTCGCGTGTGAAAGCGAAGTAGCCGGTGTGTGTATTTTTGGCAATGTGCATGGCCATTTCCTGAAGTCCGT
>WRNK01000072.1 GCA_009776675.1 Methanimicrococcus sp. | reverse complement strand
ACGAAGACGAACCGGCAGCCGCCATAATTTCAGCAGCCTTTTTCAAAACCAAAACGCGCCACGCGGGTGTTGTGTACATATACACCTTTTTGGGCGTAATCTTTGCCACACGGATGATTTCTTCGGTATCTTGAAGCGTTTTAACGATAATGTCTTCCGCCATTTCTGCGGCAGGATTGATTAATTCGGGGTTTTCGACTGGATAGGAAACAAAAGCAATGGACTCATCGTGTCCCAATTCATGCCATACTTCTTCACAAACGTGCGGCGTAAACGGCGCCATGAGTTTTGTCCACGTTTCAATCACTCGCATTAAACATTGTTCGCCGCCTCTTTTGTGATACCATTTGATATCGTTGTAAATCAGGAAGAAAGCATTTTGAATCGCTTCACGGGTGTGAATGTTTTCAAAAGCGATGTTGATCTCCCGAACATATTTTTGAATGCGGCTCTCAATCCATTTATCGATGTGATTTTCGGCGCCCTCTTGAATTTTGCAGCCGCTGTCAATGATTTGCATTACAAAGTTGTAGAATCGGTTGATTTGGGTTTTTGCAGACTCAATGCCTTCGCGTTTCCAGTCGGCATCCTGCGTTTGCTCGGCAGCCGATAAAATGTACATACGCGTCACATCTGCACCATATTCGTCCACCGCCTTTTTCAAAGTCAAAAGCGGNCCCTTGGATTTGCTCATTTTTTGCCCTTCNAATGACACAAANCCATTTACAGCAATTGCTTTTGGCCATCGGGATTCGTCAAACAAAGCNACATGATGGAATAAAAAGAACAAGAGGTGGTTTGGAACAAGGTCTTTTCCCGAAGANCGCAAGTCCACAGGATACCAATAATTAAATTCGAATCGGATTTTATCCAGCACAGACTCCGAAAGTCCGCTTTTTAAAACCACTTCATCTTTGCTGCCGATACCGAAGAATAAGTAATCCAAAAATTCGCGCGTCATCATTTCGGTTTTGATGGTTCCGTCGTTGATGTAATTTGCAATGGTGTAGTAAGCCATGTAAATGGTGGAGTCGCCCAAGGATTCAATCAGCCAGCGCGGGTCGCACGGCAATTTTGTTCCAAGACCTTTTGTTCGAGCACAAGCCTTGTCTTTGATCCAGTCGATTTTGTTTTCAAAATCCGTTCTTTGTTCGGGCGGGATAATATCCATTTGGGAAAGGCAATTATAGACTTTATCTTTCCATTCGGGGGCGGCGTAATTTAAAAACCATTGTCCTTTGACCATATTGACGACACACATTGTGCCGCAGCGACATTGAATCGGTTCGCTGAATTCATAAAAGATGGTTCCGATTCCTTGTGAAATAAAATCCTGAGTGAGCCGGTCTTTGACTTTTGAAATCGGCAGCCCTTGATATTTGCCGGTAATGGCTCTGAGGGTTCCGCCGTGAAACTCTCTTCTGTAAATGGTTTTTGTGGCTTCTTCGGCTTTGGGGTCTTTTTGGTCGGCAATTTGCAATTCGGCAACAATTTCCGCAGCCGGACAGCTGCCGTATTCGGGGACGTCAATAACTTGAATCGGCTGAATTTTTTCCATATCTTCTTTTGAAATATATGAAAAATCCGTTTGACGCAAATCGTTGAGCGCCAGCCAGTCAAAGGGAGCATGAGCAGGAACGCTCATCACAACACCGCTGCCGTTGCTGCCGCGGACAAACGGTGCAGGCAGTATGAAAATTGTGCCGTCAGTTGCTGGGTTTTTAAGTTTCAAACCGATGAAATCGTTTGCGTTGACCTGCTCAACCAATTCAACAGTCCAATCGGTGTATTTCAATTTTTCATAAGCTTCTTTGCTGACGATCCAATATTCTTCCAGATCGTCTTTTTCCATTTTGAGTTTGACATAATCCACATCGGGATTGAGCCAGAGATTTGTGACGCCGTAAACCGTTTCGGGACGAAGTGTTGCACAAGGAAAAATCAAATCTTTATGGCGGAATTTAATCAGTATGTATTCAACAAGGGTTGCGTCTTCGCCGCGCAAAATGTCGTGGTCTTCGACGGGATTATTGTCATGCGGACACCATTTGACAGGGTGGGAGCCTTTGACGATTAAGCCTTTGTCATAAAGAGTGTGGTATTGCCATTCGATAAATTTTTGAAACGGCTCATCCATTGTGGTAAATTTACGCCGCCAGTCGATGGAGTAGCCGATGATGTTCATCGCGTTTTCGGCTTCGGTTTTGAAGTAATCGACGATTTTTTCGGATTCATCAAGCGTCGGCAAAACATCTTTTGGGATGCCGTGGAATTCTTCATAAACTTTCATCGTCTGCGGGTCTTTTTCGCGAATCAAGTCCACAAGACCGACAATGGGTGTTCCTGTGACGTGAAAACCCATTGGGAAGAGGACATTGTATCCCTGCATACGTTTGTAGCGCGCGATGACGTCGCCGATTGTGAATGTACGGGTATGTCCGGCGTGTAAATTTCCGTTTAAATAAGGGAAGGGAATTGTGATAAAGTATTTTTTTCCACCGGCATTCGGATCGGCTTCAAATGTTTTATCCGCCTGCCATTTTTCTTGCCATTTGGCTTCAGTTTCGTGTTTGTTATAGTCCTCGTGCATACTTTCACCGATTTTTCCCATCCAATTTCATCAATTTATCGATTTGATTTTCCGATTCGATTTTTTTCCGATTTCACTTTCCGAATTATTCAAAAACCGCTTTTTTCAGGGCTTCCAATGTCGGTTCAACGACAACGGGCTGAGCACAAACGCTGACGACTTCTTCGGGGTCTTTGAGGAGGTGGCCGGTTGTGATACAAACGACAGTTTCGTCTTTTGAAATGAGGCCGGCGTCGATCAATTTTTTCAAGCCGGCAACGGATGTCGCACTGGCAGGCTCAACGCCGATTCCTTCAAGCTGCGCCAAATCTTTTTGGGCTTGGACAAGTTCGGCGTCTGTGACGGATTCTGCCATGCCGCCGGATTCTTGGATGGCAATGAGTGCTTTTCTGGCGTTTACGGGATCGCCGATACGAATGGCTGTGGCAATTGTTTCGGGATTCTTTTCGGGAACGATGTTGTCGGCGCCATTTTTATAAGCTTTGACAATCGGGCAGGCACCTTCTGTTTGAATGCCCGTCATTTTTGGTCTCTTGTCGGTGATGCCGAGCGTGACAAATTCTTTGAACCCTTTGTTGATGGCGGTAATGTTTCCGGCATTTCCGACCGGCAAGACAATTCTGTCAGGGACGGTAAAGCCGAGTTGATCGATGATTTCAAAGGCAATTGTTTTTTGACCTTCCAGGCGGTAGGGGTTGACCGAGTTGAGCAAATAAATCGGTTCTTTTTCACACAATTCGCGAACCAGAGTCAAAGCGTCATCAAAATTTCCTTTAATCATAATGACTTTGGCACCGTGCATAATTGCCTGACCGACTTTGCCGAGAGCCACTTTTCCGGCGGGCAGCAAAACAATAGACGGGAGACCTGCTTTGGCACCGTAAATCGCAAGAGCGGCGGATGTGTTTCCCGTAGACGCACAGGCAACCGTTTTCATCCCCAGTTCAATTGCTTTTGACACGCCGACCGTCATGCCGCGGTCTTTGAATGAGCCGGTTGGGTTTAGCCCTTCGTGTTTTACATAAAGAGATTTAATGCCGATTTTTTTGGCAAGGCGGTCACATTTATAAAGCGGGGTGCCGCCTTCGCGGATGCTGACCGGTTCAATCGCAATCGGAAGCAAATCTTTGTATTTCCAAACAGACGGGGGGGCAGTTTTTAATTTTTCCATGTCCATATTTTTTTTAATGTCATCATAATTGTAAATGACATCCAATAATCCGTCGCATTTTTGACACGTATAGATGACTTCTGTCTTTGAGAATTGTGCACCGCATTCGATACATTTTAAATAATATTCCATAATAAGGCTCCGATGATGTATGAGTGAGTATTGATTTTTTATTATATATCTATCAATAGGGGTTTAAAATTATTTAATGGATTATTAATGTTGTGTTCTGTGTTTTTCTTTGTTCTTTTGAAAATTCCAAAAATTGATCTCATTCAAAATCTTTAAATAAATGTATGTTTTTATACATCGTTGTAGTTTTCATAACATAAATACACAGGAGTTCAAAAACAATGTCTATCCCTTACAGAATTTATTTAGACGAAGATCAAATCCCCAAACAATGGTACAATATTCGCGCCGATATGAAAGAGCTGCCGGATCCGCTGCTCAATCCCGGAACACAGCAGCCGATGACTTTGGATGAGTTAAAGCCCGTTTTTTGCGACGATTTAGCTGCCCAAGAACTTGACGGCAAAACGCGGTATATTGACATCCCTGAGCCGGTGCGCGAGTTTTATAAGATGTACCGTCCGGCTCCGTTAATTCGTGCTTACAATTTGGAAAAAGCCCTCGGAACGCCCGCAAAAATTTATTACAAATTTGAAGGCAACAACACATCCGGAAGCCATAAATTAAACTCTGCCGCCGCCCAAGTTTATTACGCAAAAAAACAAGGTTTGACAAGTTTAACAACAGAAACCGGCGCCGGTCAGTGGGGAACTGCTCTTTCGATGGCTTGTGCTTACTTTGGCATGGGCTTAACCGTTTACATGGTTCGAAGCAGCGCCGAACAAAAACCATACCGCAAAGCTGTCATTGAAACATTCGGCGCCAAAATCGTTCCAAGCCCGAGCAACACAACAGACGTCGGCAGTGCGATTCTCAAAGACAATCCCACAACAAGCGGAAGTCTCGGCTGTGCCATTTCAGAAGCCATCGAAACGGCTGTTAAAACCCCCAACTGCCGTTATGTCCTTGGTTCCGTTTTGAATCAAGTGCTTTTGCATCAAAGTGTTATCGGTGAAGAATCAAAAGCCGCTATGGACTCCATTGACGAGTATCCCGATATTGTTATCGGTTGTGCCGGCGGCGGATCAAACCTTGGCGGACTCATCAGCGGTTATATGCGCGACACTTTGAAAGGCAAAAGCGATACACGTTTTATCGCGGTTGAGCCGACATCTTGTCCGAGTTTTACGCGCGGGATGTATTCTTATGATTTCTGCGATACCGGAAGAATTACACCGCTTGCCCGAATGTACACACTCGGCAGCCAATTCATCCCATCAGCCGACCATGCCGGAGGACTTCGCTACCATGGAATGTCGCCGATTCTTTCCAAACTCTATCATGACGGTTATATGGAAGCCGTCGCAGTCGAGCAGACAAAAGTGTTTGAAGCCGCAACCCTTTTTGCCAAGCACGAAACAATTTTGCCCGCCCCCGAATCCGCTCATGCCATTTTAACCGCCATTGACCAAGCATTGGAGTGTAAGAAAACAGGATCTGCAAAAACAATTTTGTTCGGCTTGACGGGAACAGGATATTTCGATATGCAGGCTTATTCAAGCTATTTTGCCGGAGAAATGACGAATTATTCTCCGTCGGATCAGGAGCTGGCGGAAGGATTTAAGACATTGCCGCAGATTTAATGAGATTGTTTCGGGTTTTAAAAATCCGTACAATTTCATTATCATTTTTTCCATTTCATTTTTTTCATTTTCGTTTTTCCTTCTTCCCTTTTTTTGGGGGGGGATTCAGCAAACAAATAATAACCATCAGGAGAGCCTTGAATTTCTTCAAGAATTCGCTTGACTAATATCGTTTCAGGATTCGGAAGATAATTAATGCGCCAACGCAAATCTGCAAAACTTTTAAATGGGTATTTTTTAGCCTCTTTTATGATAGCCTCTGTTAATTTATAACCAATGCCTGGTAAAAGTTGCAAGGAACTTGAACGATAACATAAGGCTCTCTCACTTGTAAAGAATCCTCGCGGAATACCACAATAATTTGCATCATTGAAAAATTTAATAAAACGAGATTCATTTACTTTGACATATTTTTCTAAAACGATAGGTAATTCTATTTTAGCACGTTGAGACAATTCTTTATACGTAATACGGGATTTGACACGTGCGATAAACTCTTCGTTTTGTTCCCCGATGTGTGTTTTTATGCGAACTTGTGGGATTTTACCTTCTACTGGAATGAGCTCCATCAAAATAAGTTTATTGTCACTGAGCGCGTGAATGAATGGTTTTTTTATATCAACCGGACGTGTATCATTCTCTCTGCCATATGGAAGATAATCTAAAATCCAGACCCACTTTTCACGATTAGATTGAGCAGATTCAATCGAGACATTTCCCTCAAAATTCGGTAATTTTTTTTTCATTTCTACCCCTTCAAACCTCTAAGATATATCTACGTGATCTAACCTTCAATAAAACTTATAAAATAACCTAATAGAATAATTTAAGTTAGATATATATAAGATATGTTTGTATTCACTTTGAAATTGGTCAAAAAGTATATCTAATTTTCAAAGTGCAGAACAACTAAT
>WRNK01000071.1 GCA_009776675.1 Methanimicrococcus sp. | reverse complement strand
TGGTGTTTTTCCTTTTTGTTTAAATTGTCATCATTAGGATTAATTTATAAATAAACAGAAATATAGATGAAAAATCTCAAAATAATTAATATAAGGCTAGAATTAATAAATCATTTCAACTAAAAAAGATAGATTAATTGTAGTAAAACTCATTTAGGAATATTTCCTATAAGAATATTTATGCTACATACATCATACTTTTTATAAAAACACATGCAGATGACGTTATTAAATTATTAGCATATTAGAAGAAGAAATAATTATTTACAATTTAAAATAATATACTAGAATATGTAGATTATTCTATATCAATTCTAATAGAATATGGGACTTATTATTTATTATAAACATGATCTAAAGGCACGAAGCATCCTAAATGTTAGCATAATATCAATACATGAGAAACAAAAATTTTATCATTTCTTCAAAGTATGAATTGAGATAAAATCTAAGACGAGAGTTGTATCAAAAAATAATCAAAAAATACGAATTTTTTCTAAATCCAATGTAAAATCATAAATTTTTGATTTAAAATCAATGATTTCATCGTTTTTTAATATGTTTTTCATACGATTTCTTTCAAGTATGAAAAACGGCATCAATTGAAATAAAAAAAGAAGAAGAAAAGGAAATGAAAAAAATCATTCCTTATCTGCGGCGGATGAATAAACGATGAACGATAAAGGTAACCGCCAAAAAAATCAAACCATATAATGCATACTTTTCCATTCTCTTAGAAATTGCTTTTTTATTTTTCTTTTGCACTTTCTTTTGAGCTTTCATGCCTGCTTTTCTACCGGTTTTTTTATCGGATTTCTTATTCTTTGAAACAAAGCATTTTAATAAATTCATCATGTTTTCCCATTGGTTTTGAGAGGGAGCCGCACAACATTTTTCTGTTCCAAAGTTTTCATGGATTTCATTGAAATCAATATCCACATCGATGTTATCTAAACCTTCCATATCCGCATGTGTGACCGGAATCGAACGTGCTTTCTGTTTTGAAGCAGGCGCAGATTTGGATTTCAGAGATGACGTTTTGGTTGAATCTGTTTTTGCGGTTTTAGGACTTTTTTCTTTTGTTTTGGAAATTTTTTGAGCAACCGCAGAAGCAGCCTGTGCCATTGTTTTTTTAATGGTTGAACTTGTTTTTGGGGCAGATGCTGCCGCAGGTTTTTTTGCTGCTGTTTTAGAAGCAGGAGGCTTGATAGTAGTGGATTTTGCTGCCGGTCTTTTTGCTGCTGTTTTAGAAGCGGGAGGCTTGATAGTAGTGGATTTTGCTGCCGGTCTTTTTGCTGCTGTTTTAGAAGCGGGAGGCTTGACAGCAGTGGATTTTGCTGCCGGTCTTTTTGCCGCCGTTTTAGAAGCGGGAGGCTTGGCAGTAGTGGATTTGGCTGCCGGTTTTTTTATTGCCGTTTTAGAAGCGGGAGGCTTGACAGCAGCGGGTTTTGCTGCCGGTTTTTTTGCTGCCGTTTTAGAAGCGGGAGGCTTGGAAGTAGTGGATTTTGCTGCCGGTTTTTTTGCTGCCGTTTGAGAAGCGGGAGGCTTGGAAGTAGTGGATTTTGCTGCCGGTTTTTTTGCTGCCGTTTGAGAAGCGGGAGGTTTTGCGGCAGTGGGTTTGGCGGCAGGTTTTTTTGCCGCTGGTTTTGCCGGTTTAGATGCTGCAGGTTTTACTGCCGGCTCTGATGCCGGTTTTATGACCGGCTTAGAAGTTGATTTAGATGTTTTCACGACAGAACTTGTCGATACAGAATCGACGTTATTTTCCGCCGGCAAAGAAGAGGGTTGAGGGTATGGTTCATTTATCTCTGTCATTATTTTCCTTCCAAATGTCATTTATGAATTAATAAAAATGTAAAAACAAATTATAGCCACCTTTATATTTAATTATACTGTAATGCTATATAAACTAGTTATATAAACCTTCTTCAAAACCTTAAATTTAAATTTAAAGTTTAAAATCAAAAGTTTAAATCAGTTTGCCAATCGGCAGACTTTTTTCTTCGATCAGCTCAATACCTAATTCTTTGGCGTTTTCTTCAAGCATGATGTCAACCATTGCAACGGAAGGCGTCACATATTTGGCAATTTCAATCGGACCGTACAATAAGAAATTGGCGCCCAGCGTTTGAGCGACCAAGTTTGTTCCGACATCAACGGGCAAATAATATTCTTTGGGATTTTCGCATGTCTTTTTAAAGTCGCGCATCCAGTCCCAAGCTGAAGCTGTGTTATGAAAACCGCCACCGACGGGATAACCGAGATGACCTTTTATAGCGGTAATGCCACGCATGGAGGCACCTGCGCCGGAGCCGAGCGGAACAGCGGCAACATCAATCAACGGCTTTTGAATCCCGCAAAGTTTGGCGATTTCCAAAAGACCGCCGCTCAGACCGGTACCGCCTCTTTCCAAAATTTCAATCTTTCCCAAAACTGTCGGATCAATGGCATTGAAAGCCAAAATAATGGAGGCGACGATGTCGCTTTCCGATAAGGCTCGCATTTCTTTTTCATCAATACCGGCATTAACCGAATTGTAAATGGCGCGGTTGCAAATACCGATTTCTGTGGCATAAAGTGCGGCTGATGCACGAACAACACTATCGGAGGAGTCCATTAAAAAGGGTGCCTTGTCATCGATTTCAACAAACCAATCTATGTAATTTTTGATGGCTTCGGGTGTTTCGCCAACCAACTGATTGGCGCAGGAAACACCGGTTTTATCACAAATTTCAAGCTGTTCGTTCCACATTTTTTCTGCAGCTTCTTTATCAAAAAGACCTTTATCAGCGTCTGTCACGATTTTATGCCGGTTATAAAACATCGTACCGATAACAACCGCCGGAACTTCTCCGGGCTGCCCGCCAAAACGAACACCTCCGATTTCATAAATTTCCTGTTTCTTTTCAAACTTAAACATAACATGGCTCCTGAAATTAAAAAATTAAAGACAAAATGATGAAAATCAAAAACAAAAACAACCCCGCAAGAACACCATACAGTATCCCCATCGCACGCCCGATTTTTCGCCCTGTCCTTTGAGCAACTTCCGCGCGGACAAACTCTACCTTATCATCCAAACGGTCTAAGCGAACCGTAATTTCCTCATACTCTAAAAGAGAGGAATCGTCTGTATTCATTTCATCTTGCATGGTTCAAACGCCTCTTAAATTATTCCGATTATTGCTAAAAATATGAAGGGGATAACAATCACAAACAAAACCGCCGTCAAAAATCCGGCTGCAAACCCGATCCGGCGCGTTGACAGCAAACCGGAATCCAATTTTTGGGATCTGGAAATGAGTTGAGAGCGATAGGTAATGCTGTCAACCAAAGAGTCCATGTAAGCCAAACGGCTTTTTGTTTCTGATTTTTGATTATTCATATTTTTCCACTTTCCCACATTTCCCATTAAATAATAAACCGAAGCAGCCCCAAAAAGACAAGGATAAAGACAAACCCGATCAGGAATCCTTCAACCATTCCGGCTTGAATTCCGGCTTGAAATTTGTAATAATCACCAATGCCGGCAATCTTTTGGTCAATTGATTTTAAGCGCGTAATCATTAAAAATGAGGAGAGTTCATTTGAAGAAATACCACCACTTTCATTAACAGCCGAAACTTCCGATTCGATGGCATTAGATTCTTTGTTACTTTTTTCTTTCTGCAAAAACGGCTCAGCCGGATAAGCTCCCGGGTCTGCCGCCAAACATTTTTCAATTTGTTGAGAAATAACATCCGTATCCTCGTTGTTAATCATATCAATGCATTCAATCTGAACTCTGAATCTTTCAACAGCCTCTTCCGATAAATTTTCAATATAAGGAATAGCACCCTTTGCGCCGACAATTCTGTTTTTGGAAACACCGTTTTTATGAAGCATAAGAATCGCTTCACCGGTAATGTGCCCTTTGACTTCGGCGCCGGCAACAATTAAAAAACGGATGTTTGGATTTGAAATAATGTGCGATACCAACTTTTCAATCCCCAGATTTTCCGTTTTGCATGGACCGGAAATCGCAGCACCTGCCTGAATTAAAACACTGTCGTCTAAGTGAGAACCGCAGGTCACAACGGCAACACACGATTCGGAATTGCCGATTTTGTACTCGCCTTTTAACATAGGCCAACCGACGGCAGTTTTTGATTTGTCGCTCATTTAAATGCCTCCGAAAAATAAACTCAAAACAACAAGAGCGACGCCCGAAAGAATCAGACCGGCAATCAAGCCATAAAAGAAATTGGTCATTTTTCCGGCGCTGACCGACGTTTTTTCACGCCCTCGCCAGGAATTGAGAAGCGCCTTATCCGGATTGAGCGAATTCATTAAACCATCGACGGCGCGCTCTGTTTCGTCCAATTTTTGAATCAGTGCACTTTTGGAACGATTTGGTGCGATTGTTTTCTCTTTGAAAATCACCGAAGTTAACGGGTCCATAACCAATTCTGTTTCCGGGGCAATCCGTATTTTCAATCCAATTCCTCCTCAGAGGGGAGCAAGCCTGTTTTTTGAATAGAGCAAACATCCCTTTGAACATAATTCCAATATTTAACGTATGATAGGATAATAAAAACAAGTGACATAAATATTGTGACGCTTGGTCCGAGGAGATCGCCCGATAACAGCGAAACAATCCCAAAAACGAATAATACCAAAAAACCGTCCAAAACCGCAAGCGTCAGCGTCCGATCAAGTGATTCATCCGGACCCAGATTTGAATTATAGGCATGAAAAACTGCCAATGAACAGCCGATAAATCCAAACGCAACGACGCCGGAAGCGACATATTTTGTAAAAACTGAACCTGCATCAAACGATCCCGTTACAACAACAGCAGAAGCAATGAACGCAAGCGTAAGCCCCATAACGATTTCAATCATTCTGATTTCAAAGGACGGAATTTTCATTTGAAGAACCTTGTTTGAAAGAAATCCGCCGGTGCCGCCCAAAACGATCGCCGTAAAAACGCCGATAAGCGGACCGTAAAGAACGTCAAAAGACAACGAAAAAGTTGTTATGAGAACCGCAAGTCCGATTCCAAACATGCCGATTGACGGAACACCCGTTCCAAGACCGTATTTTGCGACTCTGCGAACAGCTCCTGCTGCCCAAACAATTGCCGCAACCATCCCAATGCCTGCAAAAATTGAAAACGTGATTTGAGGAACAAGAATCCGCCCTTGGCTGAAATATAACAGCAGAGAAGGCAGCAGCTGAGATAAATAAATACCGGCGAGGCTTAAAAATAAACCATAGAAAGCCGGTTTTTTATATAAGAAAAACATCCTGCCTGCTTCTGTGCTGCCGACGGATTGTTGTTTTCTGCTCATGCAAATCCTCCCAAATTATAAAATGCGATTAAAGAGAGGAGTCCGCAAAAAAACGTAACGACTGCCGACACGAAAATACATCGCGGCAATTTCTTTATTTTCGGATCATGAAAACCCTCAATTGTTCCGCCGATGTTGTAAGAAGCGATAACGGCATTGACAAAAAATATGGCAATGGAAATTATTGTAATGAGTGAAACGGCAGCATAAGGAGATGTCAAAAGTCCGCCGACGCCGATTTGAGACAGGGATTCAAATATGAGGGCCCCCCCAACGCCGCCAAAAAAGCCGCCGATTAAACCGCTGACAAAGCAAACGGTCGGGACACCATGACCTTCCGTTCCTTTTGAAACATAAATGTCTTGGCGGTCTTTTGTAATCGGATCACGCGCTGCTTTTCCGGAAGCGGGCGGACAGCCGACGCCGTAAATATAACCCGCATTTGAGATCAGCATCACAAGTGAAATCATAATGGCTGACCCGATGCCGCCAAGAAGCAAAACAATCAGAAAATTGTCTGTTAAAGTTGAGACGGACGCCGTGACCAGCAAACCGGTTAAGCCTGCTCCGGCAGCTAACTGTGTTGTTCCGGTACCGACGCCTGTTGCTTGCGCCATTGCCGCCGGCGCGCCGCCAACCGGAATTAAATGAACACTTGATGTGATCAAAATACCGCCAATTATGATGAGAATTAAAAGAACCAGCGATGTCAAAAGTGGAAGACTTGAACCAACAGGATTCAACAACAACAGATCCGCCATCAGAAGAGACATTATTCAACAAACTCCGTCTTTTCTTCTTCGCGATAGGGACCAAATTTGGATCGGGCATTTTTTTCTAAAATACGATTGATGAGAAGCATCAAAATGACAAGTAAAAATCCGGCAGCAATGCCAAACCATCCGAATATTTCGCCCCATGCGGGATTGAATAACAAGACAATCCATGACGTCAAAAACAAAACCGCTGAAAAAGTAATTCCTGTTGTCGGGCCGCCGAATTTTGAAGAGAAATGAACATTATCAATTCCNGAGCGTACTCCGGCTTCTGCTTTGCGGACAATGTTTCCCGAATAAGCCGCATTGACGCCT
>WRNK01000070.1 GCA_009776675.1 Methanimicrococcus sp. | reverse complement strand
GGATGCCGAAATGGATGCCGAAGTGGATGCCGAAGTGGATGCCGAAGTGGATGCCGAAGTGGATGCCGAAGTGGATGCCGAAGTGGATGCCGATGCAGATTTTTGATCGACTTTTTGAGAAGAGATTTTACCGGATTTCTGAAAAAGGATGACATCCGTGAATCCGAATTTTTTAAAAAAGGAATTTATATGCGTGAACAAAAAAAACTCATCGGACGACTCAATACCTTCGGAGATTTTTTCGTGCATGGACTGATCGGGAATTGAACCCGTGTCGTTCTTGATCATGCCCTCAATGATTTCCTCCAAAAGATCGGCGGAAACATAATCAAAATAAATCATTTCAGCCAAACAATTCCTCCACGATCAAACCGGCTTTTTCCCAAGATTTGGGATAAACTTCAATTTTAATGCGAACCAAAATCGCATCCGATGATTCTGTCAGGCGAAGGCGGCCTTCTGCTGCATCTTGCTTTGAAAAGCGCATGTAAAAATTCAGGTCATCATCCAAACGCTCAGGCATTTGATCACGAAGTGTTTCTAAATCATCTTCCGTGACATTGGCTTTAAAAAATTCCGAAAACTTTAAACAAGAGCCTTTTTTCTTCAAAACGGCGGTCACCATGTGAATCGGATTGTTAAAGTGACCTTCGGTCTCAAGCGTCTCTTTCAGATCGGAAAGATCGTCTTTTGGAGACAGGCAAGGTGCCAAAAAAAAATCCAGAGCCTTGTGGACTCCGGATAAATCTTCTGTCGCGTGCGCAATGACGCGAAAATTGATATGATGAATCACTTTCCTCTGTTCCTGTGAGCGCGAAGGCTTGGTCTGTTCTTTTCAGAACCAATGCCGCGAACCATTAAACCTCTGCCTTTTTTACCGGCGCTGGTCAGTCCGCGCTGTGCTCTGCCGCGGTTGCTTCCGGAGCAGATCCAGTTCAAATGCTTGTCACTTTGGATTACGGGGTGGTTCGGGTCAACGAGAATAACTTCGTACCATTTGAATTTACCATCTTCAGCAACCCAGTAAGAGTTCAAGACTTCCATGTTCGGATATTTACGGCCGGCACGTTCTTCACAAATTCTTTGGATGCTTTTTCCGGCGGTAATTTTTCTCATGCCCATATTTTTTGTACGTCTTCCGCGAATGTATCTCGGAAGTCTGAGACCGCCGCGTCTGACTTTAACACGTGCCACAATGATGCCTTGCTTGGCTTTGTATCCAAGGGACCTGGCACGGTCAATACGTGTCGGGCGCTCGATTCTTGTAACAGAACCTTCTTTTCTCCATGTTTGGAGGCGTTCCCATCTGAGTTCACTTACGTAAGATTCGTCCGGTTTCTTCCAGGCGTCTCTGACGTATCCGTAAAAAGATTTTACCATGTTGTTTCACCTTTTATTTGTTTCACGGTTCAGCTGTCTGTTTTTGCCAGCCACATTCCAACGGGACGAATCCCGAAATGAAACATGGGACTTACTGACTCATCCCATTTAAATGTTTTTGAAAAAAAGAGAAAAAAAGGGAAATAATAAAACAAGATTAAAAAAAAATAACACTAGATTAAAAATATAAAAAAGTGATAAGAAACTTATAAAAGCTTAAAGATTATACCGAAAAAGGCAGTTATGACACATCAAAAGAAAACGACAGATGTTGATATGATAAAAAAGACAGACAAAAAAATAAACAAAAACGCTGAAAACAAAAACGCTGAAAACAAAAACGCTGAAAACAAAAACGCTGAAAAAATTATTCTTGTCGGTCTAGACAAAAACGGCATTCGAACCGATCATAAAGTCAATATCAACGCCTTAAAAACTGTCGGAGACATATTCCAAGCCTTAAATATAAATGAAGAAACCGCCTTGCTTTTTTACAAGAACAAGCCGATTCCAACAGACTATCCGATTCAAGAAATTATTGAAAACATTCAAGATCACGACTTTCAGATATTAAAAGTAATTTTTGATGAATAATTTTTGATGCCACAATTAAGAAAGAAGGGGAAAAATGATTGCAGTTTCCATAGTTGGTCTTTTAGTTTTCGGATATTTTTTATTCCTTTTTTTATTTTTCATCGTTGCCTTATTTTTGCTGATAAAAGCCATTTATGATCGAAAAGGGGATGAAGAAAACGAAAAATACAAAAAAATTATGAAATAAAAGGAGAAAAAGAATATGTTAACAACAACCCAAGACAATATGCCCAACTATGAAATTGATACTGTTGTCGGCATTGTAAAAGGAAATACCGTTCGTACAAGAAACATCGGAAGAGATATCATGGCAGGTATGCGAAGCCTCGTCGGTGGAGAAATTTACGAATGGACAAAAATGCTTGCAGAAGCACGAGAACAAGCTTATGATCGAATGGTTGAAGATGCAAAAGCCTTAGGTGCTGACGGCATTGTTTGTTTCCGGATCCAAACAAGCACCATTGCAAGTAATTCTTCTGAAATTTTGTGTTACGGAACAGCCGTGACCTTTAAAAAATAAAACTGTTCAATTATTGTTATTATTGTTTTTATTATTTTATTTGTGGTTATCATGTGTCAAAATATCGAAGATCGGGAAAAAAAACTTGTTTTCATATACAGCCTTGACGGCTTGATTGAATACAAAATTGCTCTTTTTATACAGAGATTCATCAATCCTTCAAAAATAGAGTGTCCGCTTTATTCCATTATTTATGATCAGAAGGGGCTTAAACCCGAATTTACCGAAGCGATGAAGCGAATTGAATTGGATATTCCTTACGAATTGCTCTACCGAAATGATTTTATCAAAAAATACGATTGTTTTGAAATCTTCGGCAAATTTCACGTCTCGGATGTCACCTACCCGTCTATATACATTATTATCGGACACGAAAAAGAAGAGCGAGAGATTTATGAATTGGTACCCACAGAAGACATCCTCAAATGCAGCGATATTGCCGACCTGAATCGAATTTTGTCGGAAAAATACGATCAATTCAAAACAATCGGACCCGAAGAATTCAAAAAAATGGACTGCCGAAAGGTATAATCATAAAAATGAAAAATGGTATGGTAAAATGAAATGACTCAAAAACCAAAAAGATTGAGGTCTGACTTTTTTGAGCAAGACGTTTTAACCGTTGCCCCTCAACTTATTGGAAAAATACTTGTCCGCCAAACAAAAACCGGTGAGATTTTCAGGTACAAAATTACAGAAACCGAAGCTTATCGCGGTGAAGAAGACACTGCCTGCCACGCTCGAGCCGGCAAAACCCCCCGAACAGAAGTGTTATATGAAAGGGGCGGCCATGCTTACGTTTACCTTTGCTACGGCATTCACTTTTTATTAAACGCCGTCACCGGAAAAAAAGAGCAGCCCCAAGCCGCCTTAATCCGAGGCGTTGAAGGCTACAACGGTCCTGCCAAACTGACAAAAGCCATGCAGATCGGCAAAGATTTAAACCGCATTGATTTGACAAAGTCTGATGAGCTTTGGATTGAAGATGACGGCACAAAACCCGTGTATGTGACTGATAAAAGAGTCGGCATCAACTATGCGTCTGAGCCTTACAAAAGCATTGAGTGGCGGTTTATTGCGGTTGATGGGGAAAAGAAAAAATGAAAGATTGATTACAATGTGATCAAACAAATGTAATCAAACGTAATCAATCAACTGTAATCAACCAACGAATCATCCGAGTGTAATCAACCGCTTCATATCTGCCTCAACATCTGTATTTTTGCTGAGACCAAATGTCTTGACAAGAACGTCTAAAACGGTCGGAGACAAAAATGCCGGAAGTACGGGACCGATGACAATGTTTTTGACATTGAGATGCAAGAGTGCGAGCAACACGAGAACGGCTTTTTGCTCATACCAGGAAATGTTGTAAACAATCGGCAAATCGTTGATATCTTCAATTCCAAACGCTTTGGCAAGCTCTAAAGCAATCACAACGAGCGAATAACAATCGTTGCATTGTCCGGCGTCCAAAACGCGGGGAAAGCCCCCGATCTCTCCTAAATCAAGTTTATTGTATCTGTATTTTGCACATCCTGCTGTCAAAATCATTGTATCTTTCGGCAAAGCTGCTGCAAATTCCGTGTAGTAAGAACGCTCTTTATGGCGCCCGTCACAGCCGGCCATGACAACAAACTTCTTGATGCCGCCGGATTTTATAGCCTCAATCACTTGATCGGCAGCCGATAAAACGGCATTTCTTGAAAAACCGGTGACAATTGTTTTGTTTTCAATTTCTTTTGGGGGGGAACAGCGTTTGGCGGCTTCAATAATGGGTGAAAAATCCTTTGTGCCGTCGGCTTTTGTCGGGATGTGACGAACTTGAATGGATTTGTTTTTGAATCCAGTCATATTTGTTGTAAAAAGGCGGTCGGCATAAGATTCGGACGGCGGAACAAGACAATTGGTTGTCATCAAAATCGGGCCGTTAAAATTTGCAAACTCTTCTTTTTGCTGCCACCAGGCATTTCCATAGTTTCCAACCAAATGATCGTATTTCTTAAAAGCCGGATAAGCGTGTGCCGGCAGCATTTCGCCGTGGGTATAAACATCAATGCCGGTACCTTTTGTTTGTTCCAAAAGGAATTCCAAGTCTTTTAAATCATGGCCGCTGATCAAAATGCCGGGGCGGCTTTTGACGCCGGTCGGGACCGATGTCGGAACAGGAAAGCCGTATGTTTTTGTATGGGCTTCATCTAAAAGTGCAAGAATTTTAACGCCGACTTGACCGCATTCAAGCAATAATCCGACCATTTGATTAACGGACAAAGAATCATCAAGCGTTGAAACAAGCGCTTTTTCAATGAAAATATAAACATCTTCATCCTCAAAATTCAAAGATTTGGCATGATAACCATAAGCAGCAATTCCTTTTACGCCGTAGATCAGGGTCTCTCGAAGAGAGCGGACATCTTCATTTTCGGTTTGCAAAACACCAATCTCGCCAAAATCCTTTGCCATCAACTCATCAAACGAAAGCAAAGCGGCTTTGGGAGCCGGACATTCTGACGGCGGATGAGAACAGACTGAAGAGCGAACACTGTCGCGCCGCTTTATTGTCTCAGTTATCATATGCGTCAAATAATCCGCATCAAAATTAACATTGGTTAACGTGGAAAACAAAGCCTCCATGACAAAGGGACCAAACAAAGCATCGTTTTTGCCCTTTTCACGTCCTTTTTGATTGCAAAAAGCATATCCTTTAAGAGCATGAATTAAACGGTCTTGAAGAACAGCAACATTGTCATCTTTTCCACAGACGCCGCCAATGAGGCATCCCGTGCCTGCTGCGGTTTCTTCACATTGGTTGCAAAACATCTTTTTTTTAGCATCGGATTGAAACATCGTATCACCTTTTTTTGAGATCCAATTTCATATCGAACAAATTGGTATCTTTAACATAGCAGTATTAAAAAGATACTTATTTATAGTAAAGAGTTTCTAAACAGATAGCATGAAAGATTGTACGATTTATAAAATGTCAGAACTGATCGGAAAAAAATGGACGCTGTGCATCCTTCATGAGTTGTGCAAAGGAAATTTAACAGACAAGCGGTTCAATGAATTAAAAAAGCAATTGGGAAGCGTAACCCCAAAAGTTTTATCCCTTCGTTTGAAAGAAATGGAACAAAGCGGACTGATCACAAAAACCGTTGATTCAACGTCATTTCCGATTAAATCTGAATATTCGTTAACAGAAAGCGGCAAAGAATTGGTCGAAGTTGTTCAAGAATTAAAAGCATGGGGAAACAAATGGCTGACAAAAAACGAAGCATGCCAGCACACATTATGCATTGAATGCAAATCGTGATTCAAAAAATGAGGACACAGATTGTAAAATTTTTGTGCATTGAATTTTTCTAAATCAAGCATCAGCTGTTGGATATTTTTTTGCATAACAATCAACTGTGAAAATCAAAATCCGCCATCAATCGAAGTTGTTGCATATTTTGCAACAACTGAATTTTTAATTTTGGAAAAAAGGTCTTTAACGTTTGATTTTGTTTTTGTTTGAAATTTGAAACATCACTTTCCTCGAAGTGATTCAAAAACGGGGTACATTTTTCCTTAATGCTGTTTGATGATTTTAGGAAAACGGTACCCCCGCTTTTATTGATGTGATACAAAAATGATGTTTCGGATTTTTTTGCACCACGAAACCCGAATCAACCACCCGTTCGATCAGTCGCCCTAAGGCGGCTGAATCGAACGGATTCACACCCATAAAAATAAAATGAAAAAGTACAAACCGCTTTTTTTGTTTTGCGTTAGAGATGGCAACAGAAATCACAGAAACCGAAACAAAAAATCAATAACAGAAATCATAAAAACAATATTTTTTTTTTTGAAAACGCTCAAATTTTGCTTTCATCCGCTACGCTACTGAAAACAAAATTTGAGGGGGTTTGGATGTTTTTGGTAGAAAGGGTTATTGAA
>WRNK01000069.1 GCA_009776675.1 Methanimicrococcus sp. | reverse complement strand
CGAATTACTCAAAGCCTTAAAAGAAGTTGGTGCCATTGAAAATGAAAAAACAGCCGATTTGTCTGCAGCCGGCAGAACGGATGCCGGCGTTCATTCAAGCAATCTGGTCGTCACATTTTACACATCTAATCCTAGAATGGCTCTTCCACGTGTTTTAAACTCAAAATTGCCGAATGACTTGTGGGCATGGGCTTATGCGGAAGTTGCATCTGATTTTGACCCGCGCAGGCATGCAGTTTCCCGCAAATATCGTTACATATTGAGTGCGGATGGCTATGACATTTCTAAAATGAGAGAGGCTGCCAAACTTTTCATCGGCGAACACAATTTTTTAAACTTCTCTAAAAAAGATAAAGCAAACAAGAAATCGCCCGTCCGAAACATTGAAAAATTGGATATCCGAAGTCAAGGACCTGTTATTCGAATTGATATTGAAGCCAATTCCTTTCTTTGGAATATGATTCGAAAAATCGTTTCGTCTTTAATTCTTGTCGGAACAGATAATCGCCCGATCGAATGGATCAGCCAAATGCTTGACCCTGAAAATTATGAAGAAGGAATTGAGCCGGCGCCGGCTTACGGTTTAATTTTGGTCGGCGTTTCCTACGACCCTGAGCCGGAATGGGTAGCGGATGGTTATTCCATGCGCCAGATAAATGATTATTATGCAAAAGAAGCCAACCGTTTTCGTGTTCTTTCAACCATTTTAGACCAATTCGTTATGCCGACTGAAAAGGATAAAAAACGAATGGAATGATTCATTTCTCTTTTTGCTTTTTCATTCCGTTTTTTCATTTTTGCTTTCGTTTTTGTTTTTTCATTTTCCGTTTCTGCTTTTTCCTTTTCCATTTTTGCTTTCGTTTTCGCTTTCATTTTTGCAAAACCGTTATTGTCCTCGTTAAACTTCGATGTACCCGCTGTTTGTATATTGCAGAAATTTTAAAGCCTGCATTTTCTGCAAATCTTTCAATACCCATTTCCGAAACAACAACCGCTTTTTTTTCCTTTTTCAAAATTCGGTACATTTCTTTAAATGACGTTTCATACAATTTTTCAATCGAATCTGCCTTAATTGCAGCGGATCTGCCGTAAGGCGGATCGGTAATTACGGCATCTGCGATTTCATCCGCAACCGGAAGACCGCAGGCATCACCAACCAGCAAATCATATTTCGGACACAAATTCTTCTCTCGCTCTTCTTTTGACAAAAGGCAGCCCGTTTCTGAGGCGTAGGCACTCATATTGACGTCGGCGCCGTCAATTATTTTTTTCTGGGCGTCGATGCCGATGACTTTGGCGCCGAGAAGTCCGGCTTCCAAAAGAATGCCTGCCGTTCCGCAGAATGGGTCAACGGCAACTGACCCCTTTGTCACGCCGGCAATATTACATATTGATCGCGCGACGCGCGGCATTAAAACCCCCGGATAAAAGAACGGCTTTTTTTGAGGAGAACGGTGTTCATAGGCGCCGCGATCAATTTCGGTCACCAAAAGCCCAAAAACCGCCTTATCCGAAAGCGTTAATCGAAATACGGCATCGGCATTTTTAAGAGACGCCCGAAAACCTTGTTTGTAAATGCGTCCGCCGATGCGCCCTTCCAAATCCACTGATTTTAAAACAGAATTATCACCGATACGTTTTGCACGAACAACAAACGTTTGCCCCTTTTTTAAGTAAGAAGCGGCGGGGAAATTTTCAGCCGCCTTGATAATATCGTCTTCCAAAACATCCGTGATATGAATCACACGAGAAACACAATGCGTCATCGCCAAGACGTTTGGCATTTTCGTTTTCAGCAAATCAAAAACATCATCACCTGTCAGCGTCTTTGATTGAATGTCAACCAGCAAGCAGCCTTTATACGTTTCAAAAACAGAGCATTCCAACTCGTAAGACTTCAAAACTGCCAAAACCTCAGCTATCGGAAGCATTGGATGTTCTCCTGACAGTTCAAACGCATATAACATAAAACCCATAACGGTTTTTCAATATTTATTTTCTCTGTTTGGGAAAAAGAAGAAAAAAACGAAATAGAAAAAAACAAAAAAGAAAAAAATGATTGATATCGAATTTACATTCTGATATCAATTTTAAGTTTGCCGAGTGCGGAAAGGTATTGAACTTCTTCGCCTTCTTTGACTTTGTCTTTGTATTCTTCAGGCAGCGGAATTTCAAATGTGGTGAAGTCTGCCATGTCCATCAGTTGGACGTTGTCGCCTTCAATGGATAACACTTGTGCGGATTTTCTTTCCACAATCGGGACATAAATTTTTGTTGCAACGGAGCCGACAATGGAGCGTTTTTGGTTGTCAAAAACACCGATTGCATCAACTCTTGCTTTGGCAGCGCCGTGTTTTCCGGGTTTGGATTTGGCAATGCTTTTAATGATACAGGCTTCGTCATCAATGATTACGTAGCGTCCTTCCTTTAAGTCCTTCATTTCAACTTGTTCTTTCATGTGTATTACTCCGGATAATGTTTTCAATTTTGAAAAATGATGAGATTTATTATTTAAAATGAAAAAGCACGATTTTCAAAAAATTAAAATTATGTTTCTTTGATAAACATCAAAGGGGATATATAACCATTCTTATGAGATGGCTTGGCATGAAATGTTCAAAAAAACAATTGTTTTTCGTCAAAGTCGAAGATGTTTTTAGTCAATATATTTAAAGCTGTGTTTTTTGAAAATTACAAAAGGGATTTATACACTACAATACAATATAGCATCGTATCATTACGCCACATTTATATTCTTTTGTCCATGTTTAAATTTTCAAGAGGGAAAAATGACAATACACATTTCGAGCACAGAACCATATTCTGCAATCGAAATCAGCAAATGGTTTATTCAAGAGGGACTTGATAAATCCTGCAGCAAAAAAGACGGAAACATCAAGGTTCAAAAACTTCTGTTTTTTTCATGGTTAATCCATTTTCAAAAATTCGGAAAATCGCTTTTCGATGATGATTTTTCTGCATTTCCAAAGGGCCCGGTTGTCGAATCTGTCCGCAAAAGTTACTACGATTTGTCGGCCGACAGCGTACCGGCTTTTTCTGAAAACATAATTGAAACACTTAATTTGACAAAAGACATTTTTGGAGATACTGATGTCAACGAGTTGATTGACTTGAGTCACAGATCACCGGCATGGCAAAAATATTCTAAAATATCTTTACAAAAAAACGCAGGCGGCAGCAAATTTAATTACGACCCGATCATTCCAAAAACAGAACTCGATGAAGAAATCCGTATGATTGGCAATGTTCTCTATGTTCAAGAAAATATGCTTTCCGATTCGGAGAGTGTATAATATTATTTTTAAAAAACAAGTGTTATTCTTATCTGTTCCATATTATGCAGATGAAGCAGGGGTGAATCAATTATTTAAAGATGCTCCGGCAACAAAAGAACGCCCGTTTCTTGTCATTCGAAGTGATGCCGATATCAGAAAAATCTTATTGGTAAATATTACTTCGGATAAATTCAACAATTCAAGACAGATTTTCAACAAAGATTATTATTTAATTCGTAAGTATCATCCGCCGCTTTAGGCTCCGTCTTTTGCAATTATAAATAGCATCTACATCATTGATTATTTTGAAGAATTAGATAAAAAACTGATGCATAACGGAGCTTTTTTAGATGATAATGAATTTCAGAACATATTTAATAAAATTGAAAAAGTTACAGCAGTTCCATTCTCAAAAGAAGAACTTTTAAAATGCAACTCTTTCTGACAATTTCAACACATCTTTGCAATTTCATTTGCATACGGTTTTTTTATTTTTTGTTCCTTAGATTTCAAATCCGATTTCAGATTTCGGCTTGATTTGAACCAAAATGTAATCGTTCAATTTTGATTTTGTGATGTCGGCAATTTCGCTAAGCTTTGGTCCTTCATCAAATTCAACATTTGCAACCTTTTCGTAATATGTATCATACGGAAGCTTAACACGAACACCTGACATTCTCAGTGCCAAAGGCGCCGGTGCAAGTGACATGCCGATTTCAGGAACTTGATTTTCAATTTCTTTCATGGCGCGTGCCGGTAAAATTGCAGGCGGGTCTTTTGCAAGTTTCTCGCGCATCTTTTCAACCATTTCTGATACTTTGTCATTCATGACGTCAAGAGCTGATATTTCACCCGGAGTTCGCATTCGGTGAGAGCGGCGTCCCAAGTTTCCAATATACATATCGGCACCCGGCAGTTCTTCTACATCAATATCCGAGGGACCGCCTGTTACGACAATCGGGACATCAATGCCTTCAAACAGACGCGGTTTTTTGTTAATAATGCAGTCTCGAAATGAGCCTAAACAAAATAAAGCCAAGTCATGCTCATTGATGAGGCGTCTTTCAAAATCCTCATTCAATGCAAGACGGCGCCCCATACCGCGTGCCATGCCGATCATGGTTGTTTTTGCCCCGGGGTGGCGTAAATATTCCGCAATGTCACATGCAGAGTGCGGCAGGTGGTGGGATGCCAAAGTCGGCGAGACAACGGCAATTTCAACTCCGGTCAACGGCGATTTCATTAATGTACCTAACAATTTTACAGCCAGTTCCTCTATCAGCGGCACATCTTCCCTTGGAATCATCATATCCATGCTCACTTCCGCAACGGATACCATCTTGCTGACCAAATAGCCACCAACGTCCTCTAATAATTCAATAATTAAGCCGTGCTTATAGACGCCTCCGACAAATACATACGGCTCAAAAACGGTTCCCATTAGTAATCCTCCGGTTTGCCTCTCATAATATTTCGGCGGTTGGATTCATCCTGCTTTTCACGGGTATCCCTTTCTTTGACAACAATTTCCACAACAGCATTTCTGAGCCGATCCATCTGCCTTTTTCCTTCTTCCAGCCATTCCGGTTTTAAGATGTCTTCGGAGGCGACAAACAAAAATTCATTGTTTTCAAATGTGTGCTGGCGGACACGAAATCCTTCGGGAACGGTGCGAACAGCCATTTCAATCAAATTCGCGTGCATACTCTGAAACGGATTTGCAATGATGCTGTTTTTTATTTTTTCAATCATTTTTTCCGGCGTGCTGACGCGTACCAAAATTGTCCATCTGTCAGCCTGAATCACGTTTGCGGGTGTGTATTCTTGCCACAAAAATTTGGTTAATTCCGGCATATATTTTTCACGTTCAATGGTGATGCGCAAAAAATCTTCGCCGTCTTCATAAGCGGTATCAACGGCAGACATATCCGATATGCGAACAGGCGTTTCCGTATCACGGACAATCGCCGCAATCGTAAATAAGGCAACGGATGGAACAATTGTCACGTGCAGGCGACCTATTGCGGTTCCGAGGCGGAGGTCTGAAATGACGTCTGCGATGTTTTCATGATAGTTTTGAGCTTCCTCTGCTTCTTTTGTAAAGACAGTGAAAATCTCAAGCGGCTCCATTTTTAATCCTCCACAAATCCCGAAGCCAAAAGTGCGGCACCGACAGCGCCGATGTATTGCGATTTATCGGGAACGACGACTTTGACATTGAGCATACTGCTCAACTCCTTTGGAACGCCTTTAATTAATGAAGAGCCGCCGACTAAAATGACAGGTTCTTTGACATCCACTTCCTGCAGTTGCTGCTGGAAAATTTGTTCCACAACACTGCGGCAGGCAGCAGCTGCGACATCTTTTGGGAGCGCCCCTTTTGCTAAAGAATTGACAAGCGACTGGGTTCCAAAAACAATACAATAACTGTTCATGTTGACATTTTCTTGGCTGCCTTGAATTGCCAAGTCGCCAAGTTCCGTAATGTCAATGTTTAATCTTTTGGCAACGGTTTCAAAGAAACGCCCCGAAGCGCCGGCACAAATGCCGCCCATCGTAAACATTCCGGGAATACCGTCTTCTACGGAAATGGCTTTGTTGTCCATGCCGCCAATATCAATGACAGTTGCAGGTCCTTTTTGAGCATTTGCCAAATAAACGGCACCCTTTGAGTTGACCGTAATTTCTTCCTGAACCAAATCGGCATTAAAAGCTTCGCCGACTAAGTATCTGCCGTATCCGGTTGTGCCAAGTGCTTGAATGTCTTCGCGTTTGACGCCGGCCATTTTCATGGCATCCGTATATGCTTTTTCGGCACTGTCAATCACTTCATTGGTGGGAACCCATCCCGTGCCGATAATTTTATTGTCTTTCATGACGACAGCTTTTGTCGTTGTCGATCCTGAGTCAATGCCTGCGGTAATGCCATGCTGAACTTCACGAGCCAGCAAATGGCGGCGTTTGGCAACGGTTGTTAAAGCTTCAAAACGCGTATACAGTGTTGCAGCATCCGTCTGTTCCGTAAAAGAATAACTGATCACAGGAATATTGGAATGTTTGTGAATGTACCTGCGGACTTCGTTTCTGACAATCGCCGCTTCTGCACATCGAAAACACGTTGTCACAAAAACGCCATCGGCTGTTGTTTCGCCGCGGACAACGGCTTGTGCACGTGCCATCATTAATCTTAAATCGCCGCTGGCTGCTTCAATTCCAAAATCTTTTCCGA
>WRNK01000068.1 GCA_009776675.1 Methanimicrococcus sp. | reverse complement strand
TGTTTTCATAAAAGCATGTGTCTCCGGCAATGATGACCGTAACAGCTGCGCTTTCGATCTTTTTTACATTGCTTTTTGGGACATGAGAAAGAAGACGCTTTTTTGCATCGGGGCTTTTGATGAAAATAAAACGCCCCGGTTGACAATTTGCACTGGTCGGTGCCATTTTTAATGTGTCGTATATTTCTGCAAGTAAACTGTCAGGAATTTCCCGATTTTCAAAAACACGATGTGTTCGAGCTTCTTTAAACAAAATATTCATATCATCATTACTGATTTGCATGTAATGCCGCCTCTTTATAAAACATAATTAACAAATTAATTAATTCTAATTTTTCTAATGTTTATTTATAATTTTTGAGCCAAATCTTTTGCTTGTTGAATAATCTCAGGTTTTTTGCGTATATCTTCTGCTTCCCAAACGCCTTTAGCCAGAACGGTATCAATCAATTCAACGCCAAGATAGTCGAAACTATCTTTAAACATACCGATTGTATGCGCAGCTGTTTTTTCTTCAACATCCTCCATACAAACGATTAAAACGGCTTTTTTGTTTTTAAACGTGTCTTTCGGGAGTCCATACCACCTGTCAACGAAAACTTTCATCTGAGCTGTCGGACCCCACCAATAAACAGGTGTTCCGATAATCCAAATATCCGCCATTTTCATTTTTTCACAAAAAATCGCCATATCATCTTTTTGAACACAGCCGGAATGTGTTATTTTACAGGCATTGCATGCGGTACAAAATCCGATTTTTGTTTTATGAAGAGAAACATATTCCGTTTCGTGGTCTGCCTTTTCAGCACTTTCAAGTGCTGTTTTCATTAAAAATTCCGTATTTCCTTTTCTCGGACTGCCGCAAAAGCCGACGATTTTTGACATCAGAATCACCTTATCAGAATAAACGACAATGAATTATATAATGTTCGTGGAACATCTTTAAAAACAGACACCGTATCTGAAATATACAATTTCAGATTTTCCGATCAATACTTTTTAATATAACATTGTCTATTCTACTCATTCGATTGCCCGGATAGCCTAGTCGGTTGGGGCGCCAGACTCATAGGGAAAATAAATGGCCTTTTGGAAATTATTCCTGAGGCATCTGGAGGTCGCGTGTTCGAGTCACGCTCCGGGCATAACACAGGCGGTTCGATTTCAAATCGAATCGCCTTTTTTTATTTTAATTCGACGATTCCGTTTTTCATCTTTTATCTTTCTTGATACCATTTTTTAAGATGCAAATATGCCGGCTGTTGTTTTTATAACTACGAATCAGTTTAAACTAATCAACTATTTTATATACGATTGAATAATTTTATATCATCAGAATTGAAACAATTCTAAAAATAAAAGAAAAACGGGCAATTGTACCATTGCAAGAAAAACGAAAATTTTACTTAACCCTCTTTCCTCCCCTCAATGATGTTCATCAAAAAATGAAAACAAAAACGAAAATGGGGACAAAAACGGAAAACAAAAACGGAAAATAAAAACGGAAAATAAAAACGGAAAATAAAAACGGAAAATAAAAACGGAAAACAAAAACGGAAAACAAAAACGGAAAACAAAAACGGAAAACAAAAACGGAAAATAAAAACGGAAAATAAAAACGGAAAATAAAAACGGAAAACAAAAACGAAAAACAAAAACGGAAAATAAAAACGGAAAATAAAAACGGAAAATAAAAACGGAAAACAAAAACGGAAAACAAAAACGGAAAACAAAAACGGAAAACAAAAACGGAGACAAAAACGAAATCATTTAGAAAAAACAAGTGTAATTTGAACCAATTAAATGCACTTGAAACAACCTATTTCTCCGCGAATTTGTCATTAACCAAAAATTTAATAAGGAGCGGCATCAAAAAAATGCTTGTTTCCTTACAGCAACAAAAATTAAAAAAACGAATTCATTAACACTGTCCGGAAAATTATAACGGTTCCGGATATTGTTGATGTTTCGTTTCCAATTTTTATTCCTTTCCGATATTTTTCTAAAGATGTTCAGCCGTCTATATCTGTTTTTATAATTACAATTTGGTTTAAACCAATCAACTACTTTATATAAAATGAACTATTGTTATGTCATCAAGAATGTTCAATTCTAAAATTTAAAAATTAAAAAACGGGCAATTTTACATTGCAGGAAAACGAAAATGTTATCTGAAAATATTTTGATATCTATTAAAGAAAATCAAGACTTGCAGATAAAAATTGAGAAATTCAAGTATTTACACAACGTCTTGTTTTCTTTCTATGAACCGTTATCGGAAGCTGTCTCATCTGTTCAATCAAATGTTGCAGAAATTCGGACCGTTTTTAGCCAGGAATATCCTGAATTAAAAAACGTAACATTAAACACAAAAAACGAAATCATTCAGAAAATGCAAGAGGTAAACACGCATTATTTTAACCAGTTAAATACACTTGAAAAAGCGTATCCGGCTATGAAATTATCTTTTCAAGCCTGGAATATTTATTGGGAAATGGATGATGTGATCCAAAATTTCAATACATGTTTCCTAAATAATGAATTTGAAACAAATTACGTGGAAACACATCTCTTAAGCATAGATGACATGATTTTTGATTTCAATGAACAACTTAAAGAGTTGACCTGTCAACTCAAAAAAGAAGTGGATCAATTAAACATTGAACTCGGATGGACATACAGAATGTAAATTCTGTATGCTGTCATTTTTTTCTCTATTTTTCAGATCATTAAACATTACTACTGTTCTTGTTTTTTCTCATTTGAATTGACCTGATTTATTTGATGCCGCATTCCAAAATTATTATGTACGCCGGTTTTGAGGAAATCTGCTAAGAGGCGCCTATAAAATGAATGATATCACTCGTTTTTCATATAAATTAAATTCATATAATCACTTTAATCAATTGAATTCATAATTTTTGGGCAAATGACAATAGTACATCAATCTATACCATTGTATTTCCACACATATACGACATATTAGTACATAAATGTATAAATATATATTACATATAACACATTTATACAATACCAAAAATATGTGATTTTTAGATAATATGATATATCTATAGCGCAATAATATTTAATAAAATAGCTATTTTTAAAATTAATCTTTTTTCAAAAAAAGAATATTTTAAAAATAATCGTGAGATGTATGAGTTTGATTAAACGCAGAAAAACATCCAGTTCCTTAACAATCAGTCAAAAACTTTTGAGCAAAATGGTTGCATTAATTAAATCTGGAAAATTTTCATCTGTTTCGGACATTGTTAATGTTTCCGTTTCTATGTTTTTAGGTAAGCTTTCTGTTTATGAAATGGATCAAGGATTCAATTACTCCGCATTCATTGCCTCGTATCAGGAAGATGATTCTCCGCGCGAAAAGATATCCGTATCTTATAGCGAATATTTGAATGAGGAGCTGGAGAGGCTCTCATCAATGACTCAAAAAAACAAATCTTTCCTTGTTCGTGTTGCACTGGATAGTTTTTTTGATTTCCACACAAATAAAACGAACAGATTTGAAAAATTGATATCCAAAAAAATGGAAAATATTGACATATCCTCCCTTTCTCGCGAAGACCTTAAATCATTTATCAGCGAAATCTTAAAAGAAATTAAGGATTCGGAAAATTAACCTTTTTTTATTTTGAAATCAAAAAGGATATATTAAATTGGTTTGTTTTATACGCTAATGAACTTCCAAATACTTGATGCAGACTACAAATTAATCGGCGAAGATGAACCGGTGATCCGTCTTTTCGGAAGAAGTGACGATGGAAAAAGTGTCTGTTGCTTAATCCCGGGATTTGAGCCTTATTTTTATGTCGAAAGTAAAAATCCCGATGCAACAAAAACGCAGCTTATAGAGAACTTTCCTCAAATTGTTCGAATCGAATCTGTTCAAAAATTCGCACCCGTCGGCTATCAAGTTTCCACAAAACCGTACTTGAAAATAATTGTTAAAGCCCCGAAAAACGTTCCTGAAATCAGAGACGAAATTGCAAAAATGCAAGGCGTTACCGCTCTTTTTGAAAGCGACATTCTTTTTCGAAACAGATTTTTAGTTGATAACGACATCGGCGGCTTTCAATGGGTTTTTGCTGAAGAAGATCCGTCTCTTGACCGTGAACATTATTTGACAGAAGTCCCGATCAAAGCCGACGTTGTTATTTGTACCAAAACCGTAAAACCGTCCGAGCGCATCTCTAACGCACCGCTTCGTTATCTTTCTTTTGACATTGAATGTTTGCCGGACAACGGTGGCATGCCGACGCCTGAAAAATCGCCGGTGATTCTCGTCAGTTTTGCATTCGAACCGGCATGGGGCGGACAAAAAAATTTGGTTATTGTCGGCAAAAACAAACCCGAAGGGTTCAATTATGAATTGGGCGAAAAAAACGAAGGAACTGTTTGGGTTGAAAACGAAATCGAATTGCTTTCAAAAGCCTTTGAAACCATTAACCGCTATGATCCCGATTTCATAACCGGCTACAACATCTCGGATTTTGACATTCCTTATCTTTTAAAACGCGCCGACGTCCTTAAAAGAAAAAGCGCATCATTAAAAACCGGAATCGCACGCGACAGCAGTCCGATTTATTCCCGAAAATTCGGCTTGACTGTCAAAACGGAAGTGACCGGACGAATTATTTCTGACGCCCTCCCGCTCATCCGCCGCAATTACAGTTTAAAGCAATACACTTTAAGAAACACCGCCAAAGAATTGCTCGGACGTGAAAAACTGGATGTGCCGCCGGCGGAAATGGAAGCGTATTGGAAAGACAAAGGCGAAAAACTTGCCGATTTTATCCGTTATTCACGCCGCGATGCAGATTTGGCAATCGAGTTGCTTTTGAATTTGAAAATTTTAGACAAATACATCGCTCTTGCCCGTATTACAAATTCTGTGATCCAAGAAATTTTAGACGGCGGACAAACGTCTATGGTTGAGCAGGTGATGCTCAGAGAATATGGTCGGCATCAGCGTCTGATGCCGATTAAACCGGACGGTGAAATGTATGAAGAGCGCGATTCGGAAGATGAAGGTTTAAAGGGCGGCGCCGTTTTAGATCCCGTACGCGGGCTTCATGAAAATATTATCCTTTTGGACTACAAATCGCTTTACCCAACCATCATGATGGCGCATAATTTGTGTTACACGACCGTTATCAATAACATTAAAGATTTAGATGCCCTCGGTCTTAAAGAATCCGATGTTGAAATAACACCCACTGGCGGCATTTTTGCCAAAAGCAGTGTTTTAAAAGGGATCGTGCCGTCGATTTTAGAAGACCTTCTCAACCGCCGTGTTGAAACAAAAAAGAAAATGAAACAAACAGCGGATGAACATGAAATTTTAGCACTTGACGCGACGCAGATGGCGCTTAAAATTTTGCTCAACAGCTATTACGGCTATTCCGGTTATGTTCGCGCGCGTCTTTACAGTATGGATATGGCAAACTCTGTCACAAGTATCGGTCGCGAAAATATTTTAAATACGGAAAAAATCATCACGGAAGACATCAACAAAATTTATATTTATGAAAATAAAGCCCTGCTTTTGGATGAAATTCAAAATGAATTTACATCAAAAGGATTGTCGATCGACTCGAATTTTGACTCCGGTTCCTTATCGGATTTGGATCAGGCGATCCTTGCAAAAAAAATTCGAATCGTGCTTCTTTCTGTTGTTTATGGTGACACAGACAGTGTTTTTATGCACTGCGCCTCAGAATCCGGTGATGAATTTGACTTGGATGATTTTACATTAGACGAAGCCGCACTTGTCGGTTCCAGAGCATCATCTATTGTCACATCATCGCTGCCGCCTCCAATGGAATTGGAATTTGAAGCCGTCGCACGCCGCGTCGTCTTGATTGCCAAAAAAAGATATGCTCAATGGATTTTTGAGCGCAGCGGTTCCGGCTGGACCGATAAAATCAAAGTCAAAGGAATGGAAACCGTCCGCCGCGATTGGTGTGAATTAACATCCGAAACTCTCATGCGTGTCCTTGAACTTGTTTTGATGGAAGGAGATGTTGAAGAAGCTGTCAAATACGTGCGTACCGTGGTCAGTGATATTCGTTCAATAGATTTGAAAAAGGATCCCGAATTTATTAACAAATTGATTTTGACGAAAAATTACTCTAAAAATACAGACAACTATAAAAACAGACAGCCGCATTTGACCGTCGTTGAAAAAATCAAACAGCGCACCGGAATTTCAACACCCGTCGGAACACGTGTTCCGTTTGTTATCATTTCCGGTAAAAATTTATTTGTCGAGCGCGCGGAAGATCCCGACTTTGTCATTAAACATAATATCCCGCTCGATGTTGAATATTACATCAAAAAACAAATATTGCCACCCGTAGAGCGTATTTTTGAAGTCTTTGGCGTCGATGTCAGCTCTCTAGACAAATACCGCCAAAAAGGCTTGTTTGATTTTACAGAATCGGAATCAGACACACAAAAAATCCCCCCCCGTAAAACAGAAACAACCCCCCAAACGCCGACAAAAGA
>WRNK01000067.1 GCA_009776675.1 Methanimicrococcus sp. | reverse complement strand
CAAAAAGAAAATATCAGAATCGTGTGTACAGCAATATTGTGTTGCTGCGGATTGATATTGGCGGAAGTCCGCATACAAATCCGGACGGTCAAGTAATAGAATGCCCGCATATCCACTTTTATAGAGAAGGATATGATGATAAATGGGCAGAACCATTGCCAAAGAATTTATTTTCATGTGATGATATCTTTAAAATGCTTGACGATTTTATGAATTATTGTCACGTTGTCACAAAACCTGTCATCCAAAAATCGGTGTTTGAATATGATAAATATAAAAGATGAAATTGAAGCTTTGACAAATCATCACATAAACTGGTTAAAAGATAAAACCTTTTTAAAAGAGATCGAAAATGATTATGTTGAGATCACGACGCCGTATTTGGACAGACACAATGATTGGCTCCAATATTACATCAAGAAGGAAAAAGATGACTATTTCTTGACGGATGGAGGACACATTATTACGGATTTAAAGGACTCAGGCTGTTCGTTTGAATCAAAAAGAAGACAAAATATTTTAAATACAGTGCTTGCTGGATTTAATGTTAAATTAAGCAATGATCAACTTTATGTCCGCGTGAATGAAAAAAATTATCCTCAAATGATGAACAATCTCATTCAAGCGACTCTTGCCATTGATAATATGTTTTATTTATCACAATCCCACGTTGAAAGCATGTTTTATGAAGATGTTGTTGATTGGCTGGACTTGAAAAAAATAAGATATTCCAAAAACATCAAGCTGGCAAGTCAATCCGGTTTTGATCACACGTTTCACTTTTTAATTCCAAAATCAGAAAAAGCTCCGGAACGTTTTTTACAAATTGTTTCAGACCCGAAAAAAGATTCGGTTTTGGATGTCATTTGGAAATGGGTGGATTCAAAAGATTACAGAGACCCTGATGTCATTTTGTATACCATTTTAAATGATATCGAAAAGAGACCCCCCAAAACATCATTAGACGCATTGGAAAGTTATCAAATAAAGCCGATTTCATGGCTTCACCGTGAACTTGTCGCCGAAGAATTATTGATTTAAAATTCGGTTAGGGCTTTATAGAAGCGTTTAAATTTACTGTTATGAAAGATTTTATCATCATCGGAAATAAAGCCGTCACCGGCGGGAAAATCTCTCTTAACGATCTTCCCGGATCTGCCGGCAGAATGGACGTCTTGTGCCGCTGCATAACAGCTGCTCTTTTTATTTCATTTGGAATGCGCCGTGACGCCATGGTTCATTTGGTTTTGAAAGGAGAACCCGGACCTGAAAAAATTATCCGCTTCTGCGGTGAAACGATGCGTTCCTTAAATCCCGATGAAAGAAGCTCAGGCTCTTTGATTCAAAAAGCGTTGCTGATCAACGCCACCCCCTTTGAAAAAGAATCAACCCCCGGCGTTTTTGTCAGAACGGGAAATTTAACAGTGCTTTTGGAAGAAATGAAAGGAAAGCGACCGATTTATTACTTAAAAGAAGATGGGAAAGATATTTTAGAAATCAAAGCGGTGACTGTATCTGCTGAAGCCGATGAAATTGTGGCAACTGATGGAGTTTCGACAGCCAACGGAGTTGTGGCAACCGATGGAGTTTCGACAGCCGAATCATCGCTATTTGACAATCCTGTCTTTATTTTAGGAGACAGTCAGGGTGTTTTTGAGGATGATGAAAAAGCCATTGAAGAAGCCGGTGCCTCAAAACTTTCTGTCGGACCTCTTTCTCTTTTATCCAGCCATTGCATAACGTTAATATTAAATGTGTTGGATCGAATGGAAGGCTCGAAAAAGACTTAAATCATTTTTTAACACGAAGGCTTTAAGAAATCTAAAAATAGTTGCTGCTCTTTTGAAGATTAAATGTTGATTGGCATTGACGATACGGATTCTAATGAAGGGATGTGCACCACCTATTTAACGGCTCTTTTAGCAGATGAGCTCAAAAAATACGGCGTCATCAAAGGCTACCCTTATTTAATTCGCCTCAATCCGAATATCCCTTACAAAACGCGCGGCAACGCAGCTTTAGGAATCGAATTGACCTTAAACGAATCCTCCCCCTTTTTCAAAAAAACAGTTATGAATCATGTGATTTCCCGTATTGAAGAATATTCCAAAATCGATTGCGACAAAACAAATCCGGGCGTCGTTTTTATTTTTGATGAAGATTATGGTCAGAATTATGAGGCTCTTCAAACATCATTAAACTCTTTTTTTAAAAAAGCCGTCATCGGCGTGATTGAAATTGAAGAGGCTTTCTCCCTATTGAATCGTTTTTCTATTCCTTTCTTTTCACTCAAAAACGGTCGTGGTCTCATCGGAGCTTTGGCAGCCTGCGGGGCAATGCTTCATTCCGATTGGGAAGCAACGTATGAATATCTGGCTTACCGTCTTCCCCAAAATTGGGGAAGCAATGGCGGACCCACTCGCTTTGTGGATGAAGAAAGTTTAATCAAAGCAGACCGCCAAACAACGCCGGAGACATGGGATACGATTGATTTTACAAAAAAAACAAAGCCCTTTTCTGTTTGTGTTCCGGGGTCACCCGATCCTGTATTATTCGGCATTCGCGGCAATTTTCCCGAAGCAGTTCTTGAGGTGGCAAAATATGTCGTTTCGGAAGAAATTGAACGCTCTCAAGTGTTTAAAACAAATCAGGGAACGGATGCCCATTTGATTCATGTTTCAAATATTTCTGAAATGAAGCCGCTTCATTCTTATGTTTTAAGCGGGGTTGTTTGCCGAGCCGCCGAAACACTTGAAGGAGGGCATGATATCATTCAAATTTGTGATTTTGAAGGGAATAAACTATCATGTGCCGCTTATGAGCCGACCGGAAAATTCAGGCATACTATCCGTCAATTGATTCCAAATGATTGCGTCACGGTTTTTGGAAGCCTGAAAGGAAAAGATAATATGCTCAACCCTGATACGCTCAATCCTGATACGCTCAATCTTGAAAAAATTAAAATTACTTTTTTGGAAGAGAAGGTGAAAGAGGAGGCGCCGCTTTGTCCGAATTGCCAAAAAAGAATGGAATCGGCAGGGAAAAGTCAGGGATTTCGATGCAAAATGTGTAAGACACAAAAAGCAAAATCCGAAAAAATCGTTGTCAAAGTGCCTCGAAATATTCGGCTTGGGTATTATGAAGTGCCGCCGTCGGCAAGAAGACATTTGTCAAAACCGCTGATCAGATATTCGGCAGACGAGCTCATCTAATCTTGTTAATTCGCTTCTTTTTGTGCACCATACATGTGTTCGATTTTATCAATCGTATCAATTTCATCAATCGTTTTGTCATCTCGGACACGAATGAGTCTTGGGAATCGCAAAGCATAGCCGGCTTGGTAGTTGGGGCTTTTTTGAATTTCTTCAAAAGCGATTTCAAAAATGACTTCGGGTTTGAATTTGAGTGTGACGCCGGATTCCGATTCAATTAAATCCGAAAATTGGTCTGTCAGATTGTCCAGCAGCTCGTCGCTTAAACCGGTACCAACGCGTCCGATCTCTAAAAATATGTTTCTTGAGGGATCAAGACACGCTAAGAAATAGGATCCGATTTTGTTTTTTCTTTTTCCGGCGCCCCATTCGCCGCCGACAACAATCAAATCCAAGGTATCCATAATCGGTTTTCGTTTCATCCAATTCTTGCCGCGTTTTCCGGGGGAATATGCGGATGTCGGGTTTTTAATCATGATGCCTTCATGGCCGGCGCTGATAGCGGCTTGGTAAACCTCTGCGGCTTTTTCAGGGTCTTTTGTAATAGTCAGCTCTTCAACGCGAATGCGGGCGTTGGATTTGACAAGCTCTGATAATTTTTTACGCCTTTCAACAAGTGGCTTTTCAATGTAGCTTACGCCATCTGCATACAATAAATCAAACAAATTCACTTGAATGGGAATATCTCTGGATGTGTTCTCCACATCATATTTTCTTCTAAAACGCCTCAAAATATCTTGAAACGGGCGGGGTTTTCCGTCAGCATCAACGGCAACAGCCTCTCCGTCCAGTACGGCTTGATCGGCGGTTATCGTCTCCAGTACGGTTTGAACAACATCGGGGAGCGAGTTTGTCACATCTTCAAGACGCCTGGAGTAGAGGGCAACATTTTTTCCGTCTTTATGAATTTGAAGGCGGGCGCCGTCAAATTTCCATTCGACAACCGCTTCAGCCATTTCAGAAAATGCTTCCTCAATGCTGTTTGAAACTTGCGCCAACATCATTTTAACGGGGCGGCCGACTTGAATATGCTGTTTTGACAGGGCGTCCATGCCTCCTTTTTTAGAAACGACAGCCACTTCTCCCAAATCATTGGTCACCATAAATGCGAATTCAACCAAATCGACAGGAACATCAAAGGCTTTGGCAATGGAATCTCGAACAATTCCTTCCCCGATTCCGATACGGAGTTCTTCCAAAGCGATTCTTGAAATGTACTTTGACTCTTCCGGCGTTGATTCGGCAAACAAGAACTGGAGGCTTTTAATTTTTTGAGATTGGGCACCTTTTCCAGAAGCGTCGGCAATTTCTCTTAAGCGGTCATAAACTTGGCGAATCGTTAATCCTTTTTTGGAATCAGCATTTTCACTATCGTTTTCTTTGTTTCCTTCCTCTGTTTCAAAAAAGCTTGAAAAAGTGGATTGGCTCTTTTTTTCATCACTCAGAGACAGATACGTTGTCTCGCCGATGTCTCCCGTTTGGCGTAACAGGTCTTTTATTTTGTCCAAAGATGCACCGGAAGCTTTTGACAGCGCGGCGTAAAGCAAATTCGGACCGAAGCCTAATTTTTTTCCGGTCCATGCCGGAAAAATCTCTCCCATAATCATGTAACAAGAAACGGCAAGCTCCTCTTCATCGAGTGTTTTCAAAAAAGATGAAAAAATGTCCGTCATCTCCAAAGAGCCCGGAATTTTTTCAATTTGTCTGCAAATATCGGTGAATTTGGAAAAACGTGTCATATTATCATTTCATTTTACAGTTCATTTTATCATTTCATTTTCATTCATTTTTGTAAATTGAAATAATGTCACTGATAATGGCACTGGCGGTTTCAACGGATCCTGCTCCTTTTCCGGTGACGGTTATTTCGCCGGCCAAATCTGTTTGAACGGCAGCAACATTTAATGTTCCGCTGACGGAAAGGGGGTGGCCGATCGGAACCAATCTCGGAGAAACGGTTAAGCGGCCGTTTTTGTGAACTTCGCCAATTAGTTTGATGGTTTTTCCTGATTTGACGCTCATTTCAAGCGCTTCATAAGTGATGTTTGTAATTCCGGTTCTGTCAACATCATTGACGGTTTTGTCCATTCCAAAAATGGCGTTGGCTAAAATAACGATTTTTGCAGCCGTATCAATTCCTTCAACATCATATGTCGGATCGGTTTCGGCAATTCCCAAGTCAACAGCTTCCGTTAATATTTCAGAATAGGTGGATTTTTCTTCATACATCCGGGTTAAAATGTAGTTGCATGTGCCGTTAAAAATGCCTCTGACACTTTCAATATCATTTCCGGCCATCACATCTTTCATCAAGTTGATGACAGGCATGGCTCCGCCGACGGTGGCTTCGTATTTGAAGTAACAGTTGTTATCGGCTGCCAATTTTTCCAAATATTTGAATTTTAATGTCAAAGGTCCTTTATTGGATGTCACGACATTCATTTTCTTTTTTAAAGCCGCTTCCATATTAATGAGACCGGCGCCGCCTGTAATAATATCGGTCGGCGTGACTTCAATGACCAAATCATGATCAATTTGAGTAATAACATCATATCCTGTCATTTTTTTCTCGGCGATCGTTCCTTTGTCGGATTTTGTCGTCAGGCATTTTTCCAAATCCAGTCCGTTTTCATCAACAACCGCGCCTTTGGAATCCGTAATGGCAACAATTTTAATGTCGATTCCGATGTTATTTAAGTATTCTTTTTTCATGAGAAGAACGCGGGCAACGCCTTGTCCGATTGAGCCAAATCCGATAATAGATGCTTTTATAGTTTTCATTTTCATCCCCTCATTCATATTCTATCGGCAAAATCAATAAAAGTTCTTTTTCGTGAGCGATTTTTTTCAGCAATTTAATGGTTTTGCTGAGTTCTTCTCGACCGACAGCATTAATTTTTAATGCAGCGGATGTTGGTTTTGTGATTTCGGGCATTGATAAAGACATATCGACAACTTCGGCAATACCCGTGTTGTCGATTTTGTTGATGGTGTCTCGAATATCTGTATTTATAACATGCCCGATCATAATAACTGTGATTGTTTCAGCGTATTTTTCCGTTCCCACGCGAAGCACTTGAATATTTCGAGCTTCCAAATCTTTTTTAATTTGATCAATCATTTTTTTGTTTTTTGTATCCAAAACCAGTTGAACCTGCACTTTTCCATCCGTACCGAGAGCAAAGTTGCCTGCTTTATGATAGTGAAATACAGAAATCAAATTGGCTTTGTGACAAGAAACCGGCTCTAAAGCTAATATTAATTGCCCCGGTTCATCTTTTAATTCAATATCCATTGTAACTTTCATTCGGATTCCCTCACCCGATATTATAAGTGACCTGCGCATTCATGTCATTTTTGTTATATTAAAAAATC
>WRNK01000066.1 GCA_009776675.1 Methanimicrococcus sp. | reverse complement strand
TTGAGCGTGCCATTGCAAAAATATCCTTAACAAGACGGGAGCCTTCACCAACAAACTTTTGAACCAAATCCGAACCGGCCATGCGGATAAATGTGGCTTTGGCTTGGGTTGCAACGGCTTTTGCAATCAGCGTCTTGCCGGTTCCCGGGCTGCCGTAAAGTAAAACACCCGACGGTGGTTCAATGCCGATTTGTTCAAAAAGCTCGGGATGGGTCAGCGGCAGTTCCACCGTTTCGATAACTTCTAAAATCACGTCGCTCAAACCACCCACCATATCATAGCTGACATTCGGGGAAGATATGAGTTCCATAACTTGAGCACGGACATCGGTGGATTGGCTGAGAATTTCCATAATCACATAAGCTGCGCCGTTTACGGTAACACGCATCCCCGGCTCCAGCGTGCCTTCAAAAATCGGAGATTTTCGTGTCAAAACCTCCTGATTGTTGCCATGCATTTTAATTAAAACGGCATCCTCGCCGAAGACCTCGATGACTGTGGCAATAAAAAACGGCATCTTCGATAAATCATCAACTTGAGTTTTCAAGCGTCGAATTTCCCAGCGGTGATCTTCCACAACCTGCGTCATCTTCAAGACATTGGCTTTCAATTCCGCATTTTCGATTTGGGTTGCGGAAGTTTCTTCAGTAAGCTCTTTTATTTTTAAAAGCAGCTCTTTCATTTCTTCAGCCAGCTGAGCCGCATCGGGCGTCTGCCCTTTGATTGGCTTTTCCAATGAAACAGCATCAGAGCTGGAATCTTCAAAATCGTTTTCAGACATATTTATCCTTGACAGTTTTTGCCTTAATAATGTTTTCTATCATAAGTGACGCATATTTATATCCAAACAGTTCTAAAGAACAGAAATGAATTGAATCCAAATTAATCAAAAGAGAGGAAAAGAGCATGGCTGTTTATTTTTTTTGGCAAGGTTTGGTTATTTCAATCATTCTGTCAATTGTTTTGTCAATCGGATTGACGCTTTTTTTAAATTCGTCCGCAAAGAGAAGAATCGCTCAAGAGTTCGAGGATGAGATTTTGGAAGCAATCGAAACAGACGACAAAAAAGAAAAAAAAGACACCGAATCGAAATCCGGCGGTTTTATTCTCATCGGTCCGTTCCCGATTATTTTTGGAAGTGGCGGCGCTCGTTTTGATAAAAAAGGATTCAAGTGGGCATTATTGTTTTTTATTGTCGTTATTTTAACATTTTTGCTTTTGGGATGGACAATTCGGTTTATTTAAAGAAAAGTGAGAAAATAAATAAGATTGAGACATAAATGAAAAACAGAGGAATAATATGGATTTATCAATACCAATCTTATTTGTTGCAGGAGCCGTCTTTTTAGCACTTGTCGGCCTGCTTCAAGTTTATTTAAGCAAAAGACATGATCGAACCGGATATGTTTTGCCGGCACTCACCCTTATCACATCCCTCCTTGCCGTGCTCGGCTTGTATTTCTATTCCGCACCGCCAAATCTCATCAGTTTTTTGTTTCAAGCCCTTCAGATATTCATTTTAATAAACATTCTGACCGTCATTTTATTTTCGATTTACGTCGCATACAACAGAGTCGATGGCAAATGACAGGCAAAAAAGACAAGATTCCTTTTTCCTTTTCCCTCTTTTTTCCTGCTGTTAATATTTAAATAATAAAACGGCATTCATCTTCCCCATATTTAAAAATTTATTTTTGAACACATTCATCAGGTGTCATGGTTTATGCAAATGCTACTTATTCACTCGGATTATATCGAGTACGAAACCAAAAAGAAAACAAAATTGGCTGAGGAAATCAGCGATGATATGAAAGCCGGCAGACTCGAAGAAGTCTTAACGGCAATGATTGCGGTTGAAAAATGTGATGAATCAAACACTCAGGGAACAATAGACGCAGCTGTTTCTCAAATTAAAAACACATTGGAACAGGTCAAATCCAATCGAGTGATGGTTTACCCATATGCCCACCTCAGCGCCAGTCTCTCAAGCCCCGATGTCGGAATCGAAATTTTAAAAGGCATCGAAGCGGCTTTGAAACTGGAAGGTTTTGTGGTCAAACGCGCGCCCTTTGGCTGGTACAAATCCTTTAAAATCAGCTGCAAAGGACATCCGCTTTCCGAATTATCCAAACGCATTGTCGTGGACGAAACGTCCGTCGTCGGCAGCAGCAGTGTGGCCGCTTTGAAAAACGCTTGCGTCACCCCCGTCGCTTTGACGGAAGACGGCGATGTGGTTTCTGAAGCTTTAAAAGCCGAAAGCGTTGCCAAATCTTATTTCAAAATCATGGACACAAACGGCGCTTTGCATGAGATTTCTGATTTTGATTTGTCCAAACCGGAATACAAAAACCTCAAAAAATTTGTCAGCTACGAGGTTTCGAAAAACAGAGCCGTCAGCTCTCCGCCGCCGCACGTTGAATACATGAAAAAGCTGGAACTTGCCGACTATGAACCCGGGTCTGATTCCGGCAACATGAGATACTATCCAAAGGGCCGCCTCATGAAATCGCTTCTTGAAATGTACGTCGTTGACAGCACCGTTTCAGAGTTTGGCGCAATGGAAGTTGAAACCCCGATCATGTATGACATGAACCANCCGACTTTGAAAAAATATCTTGACCGATTNCCGGCACGCCAATACTCCATNGAATCCGACAAAAGACAGCTGTTTTTAAGGTTTGCCGCCTGCTTTGGTCAATTCTTAATGAACCACGACATGACGATTTCTTACAGAAGTATGCCGCTTAAAATGGTTGAACTGACGCGCTACAGTTTCCGAAAAGAACAGCGCGGCGAACTTGTCGGTCTTCGCCGTTTGAGAGCATTTACGATGCCTGACATGCACACCCTCTGCCGTGACATGAATGAAGCCATGGATCAGTTTTTGGCACAATACGACTTTTGCATCAGCACATTAAACAACATCGGAATCGAACTCAACGATTTTGAAATTGCGATTCGATTTACGAAGGACTTTTACAATGAAAACAAATCATTGATCGAAGCCATGGTTCAAAAAGTCAACAAACCCGTTTTAATTGAAATGTGGGACACAAGGTTCTTCTATTTCGTTTTGAAATTCGAGTTCAACTATGTTGACGGTTCCGACAAAGCCAGCGCCCTTTCCACCGTTCAGATTGACGTGGAAAACGCGGAAAGATACGATATTACGTACACCGATTCTGACGGCGAAATCAAACGCCCCGTTGTTCTTCACTGTTCCCCAAGCGGCGCCATTGAAAGATGTATCTACAGCCTTCTTGAAAAGGCCGGCATGGATGCTGCCGCAGGAAAAATCACAACCATTCCGACATGGCTTTCCCCCACTCAAGTTCGTATCATTCCGGTTTCGGAAAAACACACGGATGCCACAGAAAAAGCGGCAGCCTCAATGAAGTTCAGAACCGATATCGATGACCGCGAATTGACGCTTGGCAAAAAGATTAGGGAAGCGGGGATGGAATGGATTCCTTACACTGTTGTTATTGGCGATAAGGAGGCTGAGACGGGTAATTTGACGGTGACGGTACGTGCTTTGTCTGAACCGAATAAGCCTTATCAGAAAGAGATGACGGTGGATGAGCTTAACAAGATGATTGAAGATGAAGTGGGAGAGATGCCTTATAAGGGGTTGCCGCTTCCGAAATATTTGTCGAAGAGGGCGAAGTTTGTTTGATTTAAAGTGATGAAGAAGAGAGAAGATGCTTTAGATGACCGTGAATTTATCTCGTGATATTGCTGTAATAATGGAGAAATACGGCTGGAATCCTAAGCGTAGAATTGATACGGCGGAAATTGTTAAAATTTTAAGCGATGAGGGATATCAATTAAATAAATATGCGTTAGAAGTGATCGAACAATTCGGGAATTTGGAACTTGAACACCCATCGTATAAAATAAAAAATCAAACTGAAAAATTGCACTTCAATCCTTTGAAAGCATGTGAAGGTATTTATCGCGAAAAAGTTGAAGAATACGAGTCAAGAATTGGAGAATCTCTTGTTGTTATTGGTGAAGCATATAACGAACATTTGACTCTTATGGTTTCGGACAATGGAAGTATTTATGGCGGCTATGATGATTTTTTAGTGCGTTTGGGAAATTCAATTGAAGATGCTTTGGAAACTATTTATTATTCAAAAGAAGTGGAAGAAATAAGCTAAATCATATTGAAAATGAAAATAGAGTGCTTAATTAAAGAATATACTTTTCAGGATATGGGAAGATGGGTAAATTTTTGTCGGGAAAAATTTAACAAAGAAAAATCGAGCGGCATAATTTTTATCATCGTTCGGGATGTTGATTATGAAAATCAGATCGTTTTCTATTTTTTTCATTATTTCTTTTTTTCACATTCTTTTTTCCGTCCCTTTCTTTGCTAATTCAAAAAATATATAAACAAAGAGTACATTTTTTCCTTTATTCTTTTAAAAATTGCAAAAAAAATGTAAAAAATGAAAAAATACAGGAATTATTATGATTATCGATTTTCATATCCGAAATTTCTTTTCAATAAAAGAGGAGCAGATTCTAAATTTTGAAGCTGATCTCAAGGATGAAAAATATAACGATTACTTCGTTATCAAAGCCGGGAAACATAATCTTCTTAAATTGATTGCACTTTACGGACCAAACGGCTCAGGAAAAACAACAATATTGAGGGCATTTGATACATTACGAAATATAGTAATCAATACGCGAGATGCAAATCAAAATTTAAATTATGTTCCTTTCGCATTTGATCCGAAATTTAAAAAACAAAACACGTCGTTTAAATTGGATTTTTTAATCAAAGAAAAAAATGAATATATCAAATATCGATATGAAATTGAATACAATTCCAAAGAGATTGTATTTGAAAAATTAAGCTATTTCCCGTCAACGAAAGCTGCCGTTATTTATGAACGAAAATCGAATGCAGATCATGTCAGAGGATTTGATTTTATTGTTCAAAAAAACATGAAACTAAAAAAGAGCGAAAAAGACGTCATTGAAGCAAACACGCTGCATAACTCGACAATTTTGTCATCTTTTAACAAGGCAAATCCGATATTTCCAAATGCCAAGAAAGTGTTTGAATGGTTTAAAAATTATATGGGCCACTTTACTGAAACAGCAACTTTTGACACCAAGTCATTGAATTATCTTTTTGGCTTTGATTATTCAAAATCATTGAGTTATTTTAATGACGCCGATCGGAAAAAAATATTAATTCAATTTTTGGAAAATGCGGATATGAATATTTCAGATATTGTCATCCCCGAATATGGGGAAACCGTTTCAGAGTTTAAAGATTTTTGGAAAACAATGGCGGAGAGTTTAACAAAATCCTGTGTATCCGAAGAGGTACCTAAAACTGAAGATTTGTATTTATCTAATAAAGCAGCAGCAGACGCAGGAAAAATCAATTCAAAAATCTTGCATAATTATAAATCGGGTGATGGCAATAAAGCAACGTTTTTGCCTATTGCTTTTGAATCGGCGGGAACGATTCGAAGTATCGGTTTTGCTCATAAACTGGCTCAATCCATGATTCAGCCGTCATTGTTATTGATAGATGAAATTGAAAACTCCCTTCATTTGGAAATGGTCAAATATTCAATTTTAACCTATTTATCCAATTCAGCTGATTCTCAATTGATTTTTACAACTCACAATCTTTTATTAATGGATTGGGATATCATGCGAAATGACGTTATTTGGTTCACAGAAAAAAAAGAGGACGGGGCAACAGATTTGTACGCATTGACGGATTTTAACGGAGTGAATCGAAAAAAACTCTTAAAGCAATATATGGCCGGAAATTTGGGTGCATTTCCGGATATATATCAATACAAATTTGATTTGGAGTTGGTAAAAGAAAAAACAGAATCGTAAGAATAACAAAAAACGGTATAAGACGAACAAAAAACAGTATAAGGTGAACAAAAAACAGAATCGTAAGAAAAAGAAAAACGGTGGTAGAATGAGTGTTTCAAGAAATACAAAGAGAGGAGGGGCTAAAAAAGAGATAAAAAAGAAAATATTCATTATCGGAGAAGGTAAATCTGAATTGTCATATTTTCAAGATTTGAAAAAAGAAAGCGATTTGAAATTTAATTTAAAGCCGGAACTTGGCAAAGACGGTTCAGATTTCCATAGTATATTTGAAAAGGCATCAGATAATGCAGATTCTGATATCTATAAACAAATTTACTGTTTAATTGATTTGGATTACATAATAAAACAAAAACTGTTTGAAGAGTACACGAAAGCAAAAAAAGAATTACTTTCTAAAACAAAAAAGATGGTCACGATTATTGAATCACTGCCATGTTTTGAATTATGGGTATTACTTCATTTTGAAAAAACACAATCTACAAACATTGAATGCCAACAACTTATTGATAGGAAATTAAAGAAACATATTCCAAATTATACGAAGGCAATGCCTGGATTATATTCAAAAATAAAAGATAAACAATCAAAAGCTTTGAAATTTTCTAAAGAATTAAAGAGGCTAAGACAAAAAGAAATAAAAAATATGGGCGATGTACATTGTCGTGATTCCTTTACAGACATAGATGAATTAATACAAATTCTTGTAAAAGAGAAATAAAGGCTTTTTTTATTTTTATGGCA
>WRNK01000065.1 GCA_009776675.1 Methanimicrococcus sp. | reverse complement strand
TTATCTGTTCAGGAAGAAGGCCAATACGATGCTCTTTGGCATTTCCGTTTAGGCTATGCTTATTATTACTTAGGCGAGCTTGAAGAATCTAAAAAAGAATTTGAGTTTGTTTTAGAGTCTGATCCGGAAAACGAAGACGCTCAAATGTTTTTAGAATGGTGTATTTCAGAATTGGAAGATGTTGGGGGTTTAGGTGAAGAAACAGGCAACGATTTCAATTATTGCCCCGAACTGTACACGGAAGAAGAAATCATCGCCGTCGAAGCGCACATTTCGGAATATTTCGGTGACTTCCCAAATGTTTTTCATGAATTGCTCTCTCCCGATATTCATGTCGATATTGCCGTAATTCCGCCGACGCCTGAAAAAAACTTTTACACTTTTGTTACAATGGGCATGGGCGCTCACCGCATGACTGTTCCAAAAGAGCTTGAGAAATATCAGCTGGAGCGTGCCGAGCTTTTGATTAACATGCCTGCGGATTGGAACATCAGCAGCAATGATGAAAAAGATTATTGGCCGCTTCGCTGGCTGAAAATTATGGCGCGCTTGCCCGGAGAACAAGAAACATGGCTGGGCTGGGGACACACCGTTCCTGCCGGCGAACCATTTGCCGAAAATACAAAATTAGAATGCATGATCTTGGTTTCACCTGTTCCTTTTAAGAATGGTGCCGAAAAGTGTATTCTTCCTGATGGCGATGTCATTCTTTTCTATCAAATGATTCCGATTTATGAAGAAGAAATGAATTTTAAATTGGATAATGATGCCGAAGAACTGCTGCAAATGTTTGATGACGACATGTTTGAATATGTCAAAATTGATCGTAAAAACGTTTGCGAAGGGCGCTAAAATAAAAGAGAAAGGAAAGAGAAAAAAGAAAGAAAAGAGAAAAAAAGAGAAAGAAATAAAAAAATCGAAATCATTTTTTACTTCTTAGGTTTTTTACTTCTTTTATTTTTTTTTGATCCAAACCATTTTGTCAATTCTGTCGTCCGGTTTTGTCAAATGAACAGATTTCATCGCCGCATTCCAAACTTCCGACAGGAACACATTCACAAGCTTTATCACGGATGTAAATTTTGCGCTGCGGAACGGGCAGTTCAACGCCTTCTGCTCGGAATCTGCGGAGGACTTCGCAATTGATGTAATCTCTGGATTCCCATTTTCTGTCAAAACGCGTTGTCCAAAACGTGACCATTAATTCTAATTGATATTCTCGGATTTCCAAAAGAAAAACTTCGGGTTTGGGTTCTTCACGAATGTATTCAAATTTTTTAGAGGCTTGCTCGGCAACGTCAAAAAGAATTTGTTTGACTTTATCAATATCCGAAGTCGGGCTGACGCAAAAAGGCAAACGGACTTTGATTTTGAGGTCCGGAAGAGCGTAATTTATGATGATGCTTTTTGAAATCGTTGAGTTTGGAATCGTCATTAATTCATTATCAAGCGTTTTAATGCGGGTACTGCGCAGTCCGACATCCAACACATCACCGACATTTTCATCAAGCTTGATACGGTCACCGATTTTAAACGGGCGGTCTGCATAAATCATTGCGCCTCCAAAGAAATTGCCAAGCATGTCTTGAGCTGCTAAAGCAACGGCGATGCCGGCAATACCCAAACCGGCAATGAAAGGCGTCAAATTTATTTCAAATATCCCTAAAATTATTAAAAAGGCAATAAACCAAATAATGTAAACAGCTAATAAATCCAAAAGCCCCAAAAACCGGGCTTCATTATTATTTGTTGTTCCTTGTATGTGTTTTCTGCCATAAGCTACCATGACATTTCGGACAAAAGAAGACAAAAACCAAGCAACGAGGAGGACAGCAATAACTTCAGGCAATTGCGATATCTTAAATATTTCGGAACCTTCCGGCGTTATAATGAAATGCACGATGCCGTAATATGCCGGAACAAAAAGAGCGATAACCATCATCGGTCTTCCTAAAGAAGCAACGAGAATGTCATCCCATTTTGTTTCCGTTTTTTGAGCTCGAATAACTAAATATTTGCGAAGTCTTTGGACTCCAAAAAACAAAATAAGTCCTAAAAGAATAAACAAAAAGCCGTAGATAAAAAAATCACTTGTGTAATTTATGTAAGAAATCAATTCTGCCCAACTTAACATATAACCTCAAACTCACTCATTTCTGAAAAACGGATCAATTATTTTACTGAAAATTTATCAAATTATTGTACAACAATTTAAAAAAAGTTTTCCCTGATGTAAAAATATATAATCTTTAAACCATATTCACAACTATTCATTAATAATTGTTTTCATAATGATTTTATAATCTCAATAAAAACATAACAAAATAAATATGGGACTTATATGCGATTTTTAAAAGAAGTAAATATTATTTTATTTTGTATTTTTGTATTATTTTGCTTCGCAGGAACAGCAGCAGCGGCAGACGTCATCACAAAAACAGGAAATGATTATATCATTATTCTGGATCCGAATATGACAGATGACGGAACAAATGTTACAAATTCGGACGGAACCGTTATATACAGCGATATGATCATCAGCGGAAGCGTTTATTTATACGACGGTCCGTATAACGGAACAAATTTTTCCCTCGCTTTTGATCTTTTCCCTACGCCTACAAGTCCGGTAATTCAATTGAGTGTTTTGGATGCTGCAGCAACAGAAAATATAACAATAAATTTAATCGGCAGATATAACGATACGACAATGCCGAATACAGATTTCATAAATCTGGTAATATTATCACCGACAGATCCGAATAGGATCACTTTAAATGGCAATAATTATGAAATCAATGGCAGAGGCGTCTATTTCTTTGGGGGGTTTACTTCTCCGGAAATTGTTGAAATTCGAAATTTAAACATTTCAAACGGTAATTTAATTCTTCTGGCAGTTTCTTCTAATCTGACAAATAGAGTAACCATTTCAAATTCAAAAATAAATAATGGAATGGTTGATTGTTCAAATGTTTCATCATTTTCTTTATCTATCACAAACGTCACTGTCTCAAACGTTACTTCCGGCACTGATTTGATTGTGCTTCGAGATGTTTCTGCCCCATTAATTATGACAAATACCACCATTGAAAATGGAAGCTTAAATTCACGTACTCCATCGGGGGTGGGTTTGGGTTCAAGAAACATTTCAATTACGAATTTAACTTTAACAGACGGAAACTTAAACATTTCAGAGACGAATGACACAATAAGTAATATTTCTGTTATAAATTCAAAAATCAACGGCAGTTTTAATTTAAGAAATGTGAATGTTGCAGACAACAACACGAGCAATATATTCATTAATGTCACAAATTTAACACTGACAAACGGGCAAATGAATTTTTCAGATATGATTGTCAGTGCCATCAATGTCACCAGATCAACAGTGACAAACGGACAATTCAATATTTCAAATACGAGTGTTCATAGAAATGGTGGTTCGAATGCTCCTTACAATAGTGTTTCTATAACCAATTCTAACTTTTCAAATTCTGCTCCCGGACCTGAATTAATTGTTTTGAATTTTTTGGGAGACGGCATTATTTTAAATAACAAATTAACAAACGGCAGCTTAAATATAAATCAATTCGGCGCTAGTTTGAACGTTACCGGCAATACAATTTCAAACACAAGCCATGTTTTAATAATCGGTGCGTCATTTGGTGGTTTTGATTTCAGGGACATATATAACAACAAATTCGTTGTCGATTCTGGAAACAACTACATTTTATTAGACCCGACCAGATATGCTTTTGACTTAAATATAACACCTGCTTCAGGAAACGGTCTGACAGGCGGTCCTTATGTTGCCGGAAATTATTGGAGTACATCCATAGGAAACGGATATTCAGATGGGTTGGCAGGCAATGACAAGGGATATTCAACAAGTTCCTTTAATGTCCCGACAACGGGTCCCGTCACTGAAATTTTTACAGATTACTATCCGCTCACAGAATACATCCCGCCCCAAGGCAACCCCGGGAAGCCAAATTTTCCAAATGAGAATGAAGAGCCACCGATGAACGATCCGCCGGAGAATTTGACTGATCCAAATTCGACAACTCCGGATCCGACAAATGAAAGGCAAAGCATCAGCGACATTTTCAGAACATTAAAGAACAACAACGCAACAACCACAGAAGTGATTATGGGCTATATTGCACCGGCATCTGTTATTATGGGTGCGCTTGTCAGTGCTCTTCTCTTGTTAATTGTCAGTTTGATCGACTTATTCTTTGATATCACGTCAGAACAAGTTCGCAAGTTAGCCAAAGAAAAAACAAAATACAAATTAAAATTCAATCCGCCGAAATTATCTGATATTTTCAAAGTCCAAACCGCTTATATGATTCTTTTATTCATTATCGGTGTTTGTTTCATAGATCTGGTTTTAAATAAAATGACCTATGCGGCTCTTGAAGCCGGTCTTTTGGCATTTTTAGTTGTCATTATTCCGCCAATCGTGATTGTTGCACTCGTAAATATCGGTGGCGGTCTTTTCTTAGACGAAGTCGTCAGCTATCTCCTTAGAAAAACCGGAAAAATTGTGCGTCGAAATACGAGCATTTTGGATATCATTGAACAAAAGAAAAATATCAATGTCATTGCCTTCCTTGCAATAATGTTTTTTGCCGTCGGTATTGTGACATTTGTCACCTTGTTCTTCGGATGGACGCTGATTTAAAAATAATTCTAAATTAACTTTGGTCTGCCGTTTGAAATAATTTTAAACGGCAGAGTTTTTATTCAATTTATTCATTCGCTTATTCATTCGCTTATTCATTCGCTTATTCATTCGCTTATTCATTCGCTTATTCATTCGCTTATTCATTCGTTTTTTTGGCTTTTGAAATCACATCAGCCCCTTCTTTCCTTTTGAGAAAACTTTATATTATATCACTGCTATGTTGGGAAGTCACCTATTCGAAAAATAGTGTATATCTGATTTTGAGATCTTATTTTTGAGATATTTGGAATATTAGGATATCTTATTTTCGAACGCAACCTGCATTGCGCTGCATTGCAAACTGCGTGAGTAGGATTTTTATCAAAAAATCTTGCGGAGGAAAATAATGGGTAAGAAAACACTTGTAAAAATCTCGAGAAAGACAAATCCGAGAATAATCAATCTGATTTTGACACTGAAAAGTGTCGCGAATGAAAATGATGCACCGATTTGGAACGCGATTGCCGGAAAACTGGAAAATCCGTCCAGAAACTATGCCGATGTAAACTTAAGTCAAATCAACAGACACGCAAAGGAAAATGAAGTCCTTTTGGTTCCGGGAAAAGTCCTTGGCGCCGGCGATGTCTTGTTTGGCGTGACTGTGGCAGCGTTAAATTTCAGTGCCAGTGCAGCTGATAAAATCACACAAGCCGGCGGAAAATGTCTCCGTATCGAAGACTTGATCGAAGAAAATCCGACAGGTTCCGGCGTTAGAATTTTCCAGTGAGGTGCAAGAATGACAGTTATTGATGCAAACGGATTAATTTTGGGCCGCTTGGCAAGTATTGTGGCAAAACGCCTCCTTGCCGGCGAAGTTATTGACATTGTCAATGCCGAAAATTCAATTATTTCAGGAAACAGATTCATCCTCATTGCAGATTACAAACACTCTGTTGAAAGAGGAAGACCCGAAAATGGTCCGTATTTCCCGAAAAGACCGGAAAGAATTTTAAAGAGAACCGTCCGCGGTATGCTCCCGTACAAAAAAGAAAGCGGAAGAAAAGCCATGTCAAACTTGAAAGTTTACTGCGGCATTCCGGCAGAATTGAAAGATAAAAAAATTGAGACCCTTGATGCGGCACGTATCGAACGCTTGAAAACAGCAAGATATGTAAAGCTTGGTGAAATCAGTAAAACCCTCGGGGCGAATGTCTAAGGAGTGATGTCAAATGGTCGAAAAAATTGTCAATACATCAGGTAAACACAAAACCGCCGTTGCCAGAGCCACCGTTAAAAAGGGTACAGGCATCGTCAGAATTAATAAAATCCCTCTTCCGATTTATGGAAATTATCTTGTCAACCAAAAAATTTCCGAACCGGTCAATATTGCCGGCGAGAAAGTGATCTCAAAGCTTGACATTATCGTCACCGTCAAAGGTGGCGGAATGATCGGTCAAGCCAACGCTGCCCGCACGGCTATTGCCAAAGGAATCGTCGAATTCACAAACGATACCGTTGTGAGAGACGCCTTTGCCGGATTTGACAGAAGTTTACTTGTCAGCGACTCCAGACAAAAAGAGCCGAAATACTTCGGTGGTCCGGGTTCCAGATCAAGATATCAAAAATCATACAGATGATGTGAAAAAATATGATACCAGTCCGTTGTTTTTCATGCGGGAAAGTCGTTTCCTCAGGATATGAAGAATTTAAAAGACGTGTAGAAGCCGGTGAAGATAAAGGAGAGATCTTAAATGATCTCGGCTACACCAGATACTGCTGCAGAAGAATGCTTTTAAGTCATATCGAAATGGTTGACGTGATTGCTCCGTATCAGTAAGCAAAGTATGTAAAAAAACGCATTGGAATCATTTCCAATGTTTTTTATTTACAAAAAACTCTGTCGATAATATCATTATTATCATTAATTTCATTAAACAAAGGTGAAGGGTATGAAACTTCAAATTCA
>WRNK01000064.1 GCA_009776675.1 Methanimicrococcus sp. | reverse complement strand
GATGTGATGGTTAAATGAAAACACTTCTTTTTGATCCGTTTTCTGGTGCATCCGGCGATATGATTTTAGGAACGCTCATTGATCTGGGGGCTTCCAAAGAATTTATTTGCCAACACATTGAGCCGCTGGCAAATGTTTCCGTTGAGGTTCAAAAAATTGTTAAAAAAGGCATTTCTTCAACAAGGGTTGTTGTTACCGAAAAAAAACCAAACAACGCGCGTTCTTATTCTCAAATTTGTGATATTATTTCAAACACAGATTTGCCAAATGCCGTTAAAACAGACGCTCTTGGCATTTTTAAAATAATTGCCGAAGCCGAATCCAAGGTTCACGAAAAACCGCTTGATCATCTCCATTTTCATGAAGTCGGACAAGACGACGCCATTGCCGATATCGTCGGGGCAAGTTTGGCATTTTTTGATTTGAAATCCAAAAAAGAAACGGATTTCGACGCCATCGTTTGTAAAAACATAAATGTTGGCGGCGGCTATGTTGAATGCTGCCACGGCAGGCTGCCTGTTCCGGCTCCCGCAACGCTTGAAATTTTAAAAAACAGTTCCCTCTCTTTTTATTCGGACGGCGAGAGAGAATTATTAACACCAACCGGTGCCGCAATTTTATCTTATTTCTCAAAAAAGTTTGCACCCCCTATTCCATTTTCCGCAGGATCGGTTTTATCCATCGGCTATGGCGCAGGGCAGGCAGAGACAAATACGCCAAATGTTTTGCGCGTATCTTTGATGGAATCAGAGCCGCTCGATATTCCAAAAGATCACATTGAAATTTTAGAAACAAATGTCGATGATGTGACGGGAGAGGTTCTCGGTTATCTTTCCGAAACGCTCATGGCGATGGGGGCGCTTGATGTTGCCATCCTTCCGATTTATATGAAAAAAGGGCGTCCGGCACATTTAATCAAGGTCATCTCAAAACCGGCAGATTCCGAAAAATTGGCACTCCAAATCATTCGAGAAACGGGATCATTGGGGGTTCGTGTGATTCCCACAAAACACAGAATCACGGTTCATAGGGAAATTGTGTCCGCAGACGTTGAATTTAAAGGCCGCATTTATGCTGTTCCACTCAAAATCGCTCGCCTCCCAAACGGCGAGTTGATTCATTTATCAGCGGAGTACGAAGTTTGTAAAAAAATATCGGCAGAATCAGGGCTTTTGCTTCGCGATGTCATTTCAAAGGCAGAAGAAATCGGCAGAAGAAATTGGCAAAAATAAACGTTTGCTGAGTTGATTTGTAGTCATCGTAGGCGACTTCTAACCATTCGTTTATAATATCATGCTCTCTCATACAGCACAATTCCTTCGCGGGCAATTTTTCTTTCCAATGTATTAAATTGCCGGCGGTCTTCAAAGCGGCTACGATAGTCAGCCAAAATATCTACAGGTGTATGGTAGCTTACTTTTAAAAGCGAAATATTTGCTTTTTGAACGGCTTCAAGAGGTTTCATGTTGCCGTCAGGAATGATTACATAAAAGTCATAATCACTGTTTTCATTTGGTGTTCCGCGAGCGTAAGAACCAAATAAATAGATCGTCTCTGCCGGTATCGCTTCAATAATTGCATTTTTTATTTGAATTATTTCGTCGGTTATCAACAGCGGAAAACCTCCTACATTCTTTACAGCATACAAGATTTTAATTTTTTTCACCTGAATCAAAAAATATGCTCCATATCTGCTTCAAAAGCGATAACGGCGTATCCCAAATCAAAAGCGTTTAAGACACCCGGATGAATTTCGCCGTAAACACCGATTTTTTTGCCGTTTGAATAGACGTCAGCCGCCCGACCGCTTAAAAATGCCGGATCTTTTGATTCTTTTAAATCATAATCGCATTTCATTTCCCTTAAAAAGGCGTCAACGACTTCAGACATTTCCGTAAAGTTTGCCGTGTTGTGAATGGAGACGGCGGCGATTTTTTGTTTGTTTTTGTTTTGAACGGCGACATCGCCGATTTCAAAAAGTTTTTGAGGCAGCTCTCTGTGGCGATTCAGTGCCAAAATTTCAAGAAGTCCGGGAATCAGTGTTGTTCGGACCATGGTTTGATCTTCGCTGATCGGGTGAAGAACGTAAGTCACATCGTCTGTGACCGGACGTCTCATGTTTTCAAAGTGAAGTTTTTCACTGGTCAATGTAAACGGCATGACTTGGCTGTAGCCTAAGCTGATCATGGCTTCTTGGGCGGCAAGCCTTGAGCGGGAAAGCGGGTGAGATTTTCCGGTTGTAACGGTTTTTGGCAGCTCTGCCGGAATGTTTGCATAGCCGTAGCCGATTGCAACATCCTCAATGATGTCGGCGATGTGCATGATGTCGGCACGATAAGGCGGAACCAAAATTTCAAAAGCAATCGGTTTATTTGAAACAACTTTTGCGTCATATCCCATTTTTCTTAAAGCCTGAATCACTTCATCGGGTTTGATTTCAAATCCGACGAGTTTTTTGATTTCTTCAAGCGCCACTGTCTGGACAGCCGGCGTCAAATCCGGCAAAATCATCTCCGAGCCGTCCGGATGAATCACTTTGACGGCTTCAACAATGCCGCCACGTTCTGCCAGGGACGTCACGACAATATTTAATGCGGCATAAACTTCTTTGCTTGTTCCGGTGACGTCAATGAATAATTCTTTTGTTGATTCCGTGACAGTTGTCAATGTGCCGTTAATGATCGGCGGGAATGACAAGATGTTCTCATTGCTGTCTTTGATGATCGGATATTTTTTCATGTCTTTGACCAAATGAGCGAATTTGACGCCTTTGGCATGTTTTTCCAAAATTTCGGACATGGTCATTTTTTCGGTATGATCCAGCGGAACAAATTCGAAGCTTGGCTTTTCTGTCATGTAAACAAACGGCGCTTTGATTTTTGCCATATCGTGAACGCCGATTGAGACTTTTTTTCGCCCTCTTCCAAGTGCCCAGTGCAAGTCTTCCTGCAAATCCATCAGCGATTTAATGCCGGAAGATGTAAATTTTAAGCCGCGGACAACAGCGCATCCCAGAATCGGACGCACATCGACAACCTCTCTTTGAATTTTAATTTCAATTTTTGGGGGTTTTACGGTATATGTTTTTAGTCCCGGTTCAATATTTAAAAAAGCGCGCATTGCACGAGAGACGCCCTCGACGCAATACAAGTCCGGACGGTTTGGGAAAAATTCAATGTCAATTGTTTCATCTTCAATACGCTCCACCTCGGCACCAATCATGGAGACATTGTTGATAATGGTTTCTCGGTCAATTTGAGAAAGCGCCTCCAAATCCTTAGAATCAATAGTAATAACAGGCATGTTTAGATTTCCCGGTCAGTCATAAAATAATTTTTTAAAAACTTAAGAAATGACGTATAAACTCTTTCTTTGATATATGAATTATTCCGTTTTGTTTTCATAACTTCTGTCTCTCTTCTCTTCATCCATTCTTTCTTCATTCATTCTTTCTTCATTTCTTCATTCGCTCTTTCTTTATTTCTTCATCTGTTCTTTTTTCATCCGTTCTTTCTTCATTTCTTCATTCGCTCTTTTTTCATTTCTTCATCCGTTCTTTTTTCATTTCAATTTTTCCTTCTCAGCATACCACTCTTGAATTTTAAATACCGTTAGTTTTTTATAGAATATTAATCAGTTATTTGTTACATTTCGAAACGGTGATAACATTTTTTGAAATTATTTTTTATCATCTGATTGTGAAAATCATTTATTTATGTTTCAGTTGATTCATTTAATATTTGCGGATATGTTATCGGAATAAGGAGAGTTTATTTTATGGCAAAAACAGGTCCGATTATTGTTTTAGACCCGGGTAAAGACAGAACAAAGGGAAGAGATGCTCTTTCTATGAATATTGCAGCCGCCAAAGCTGTTGCCAAATTGGTTCAAAGTACATTTGGTCCAAAAGGCATGGACAAGATGCTGGTTAATAAATTGGGTATGGTCACAATGACAAATGACGGTGCCGGCATCTTAAGGGATATCGGCATTGAACACCCTGCTGCTAAAATGATTGTCGAAGTGGCCCGCTCAATGGAATCGACTGCCGGCGACGGAACAACCGGTTCCGTTATTTTTGCGGCAGCGCTGCTTGAAAAGGCTGAAAAGATGATTAAAAAAGGAATTCATCCAACCGTCATTATTAATGGTTACCGCAAGGCTGAAGAAAAAGCGCATGAAATTCTTGAAAAATCCACAGTGGAAGTTACGAAAGCAAATCGTGCGGATATTTTAAAGAAAGCTGCGATGACATCCATGACAGGAAAAGTGGCGGAGGCTTACAAAGAAAAGCTTGCCGACATTTGTATCAAAGCCGCAGAAATCGTTGAAGAAGACGGCTTTGTAGATGTCCGAACCAAAATTATTCGTGTGGCTGAACTTCAAAGACGTGTGGATGAAATCGAAGTTGTTGAAGGATTGGCTTTAAACACAACCGCACTCAGCTACAAAGCACCGAAAAAGATCGAAAACCCGAAAATCGCAGTTCTTGATACCGAAATTGCTGTGACCAAAACAAAAGTCGATTCTAAGGTATATGTCGGGACTCCTGAAGAGCGCAACCTGATTATTGAAAATAAACAAGAAGCTTTGTTGAATATTGCTAAAGCAATTGCCGATACCGGTGCAACAGCCATCTTCACTACAAAAGCAGTGAGACCGATTGTTTTGGAATACTTTGACAAGCGCGGTATTTTTGTTTCTCATCCGATTGACGAAAAAATTATTGAAAACGTTTCTTATGCGACAGGCGCCAGAATTGTCAGAAACCCAAGGGACATTTCTGAGAATGATTTGGGCAAAGCCGCTGTTCTTGAACAAGATACCAAAAATGGTGGTGGTAAAACTTACATCCGCGGCGGTTATCACTCTAAAGTAGCGACCATCGTTGTTCGCGGCGAAACACTTCAAAATGCCGACAGCGTGGATACTTGTTTAGATAACGCCCTTTGGGTAGTCAAATCCGCCATCGAAGACGGCAAAATTGTTGCCGGCGGCGGCGCATCGGAAATGGCAATCGCACTCGGCTTATCTTCTTATGCCCCCACAATCGGTGGCTACGAACAATCTGTCATTTCAAGTTATGCTCAGGCCCTTGAAGAGCTTCCAAAAGCATTAATCCGCAACAGCGGACTTGATGTGATTGATTTGTCATTGGCGCTTCGTGCGGCGCACACCAAAAACAAGAATGCCGGCGTCAACGTTTTCACCGGAAAAATTGTTGATATGATGAAAGAAGGCGTTGTTGACTCCTATCGAGTCAAATCCAATACATTAAAAGCTGCAACAGATGCAGCGGTTATGGTTTTAAGAATTGATGAAGTTCTGCGTGCCAAATACACAAGAGAAATGCCAAACGTTAAACCGGAGCATATGGCTTCCTCTTATGATGGAAAGGCTCCGCCACAGTTGAATGAACGCCGCTGAGCCGTTCATTCTTTTTTAATTTTTTAAAACAAATTTTGGTTTTTCCATTTCCTTTTTTCCATTTTTTTCATTTCTTTTTCCATTTTTTTTCCATTTTTTTCATTTCTTTTTCCATTTTTTTTCCATTTCTTTTTTCCATTTTTTTTCCATTTTTTTTTTCAGAATGCCTTCCGTCAGTCACCGATTTTTAAAAGTCTATCGATCTTTTTCCATCCCTATTTTCAGAATGTCTTCTGTCAATCACTTATTTTTTAAAACAGAATAAAGATTTTTGAAATCGGTACAATGACCGATTTCATTTATGAAAGATTTGTTTACAATCTGTCAAGGTTTACGATACTGACGCTTTCGGCTTCAGGGACAGCGTTGAAGGCGTCTTCGACGGGCTCAATGCCGCCTTCACCATCTTCAACAACAACGGTAAGCATAAGTGCTTTTAATCCGAACGCAATCGGTTTTTCTGTAATTTCGCCATTAATTCTGGCACCTGCAGGGACAGCAGCTTTCAGTTTCTCTTTTAAAACATTTAAGTCTGTATCCGCATCTGCCGGCATAACTTTTATTTCTGCAGCAACACCGCTCATATATTTCACCTTCTTTTTTGATTTATTTTAATTCATTATGGTCCGACGAATCCGCATTTTTTGCATTCGTAGGTGTTGCCAAGAACACGGCAGTTTTGGCATCTTCCGATGCTTGCACCGCATTTCGGGCAGGGGAATCGGACGCTTCCTTGTTCAACAAGATTCATGTCACAAGTTGTGCAGTTATCGATTTTTGTCATATTTTTTCTCCTTTTTAGGATCGTTTTAATTTAATAAAGATTAATATTTAGAGTTTTAAAGATTTAATAAATTGAATTCACGGGAAGGCAAAAGTGCATCCTTTATATGAATGTTTCAATAATTGCCTTTGAAAAGAGTCTCATAACATTTAAAGGTTATTTTCCAAAAATTGTTCATTACTTTTTATGAAATTTTCAAATTAAAAAATAAATTTTGTTTGCAAAGACCTAAAGTGTACCCAAATAGAATTAAATGTTTTTATGTTTTTCGATTCGTTTTTATTCTCATATGCCTTTTTTATCTTTTTTAAAAACAGCCGCATTCTCTCTTTTTTGAGTCTTTGGTGACTTTAAAAATTTTTAAAATTTTGATTCTGTGACTTTTAAAATTTTAAATCTGGTTGATTCCGGATCATAAAAGGCTAAATTTTAATAGTTA
>WRNK01000063.1 GCA_009776675.1 Methanimicrococcus sp. | reverse complement strand
AAGCGTATAAAACACGCGATTATGCCAAAGCCGTTTTGACCGCCAAAATGGATGATGAAATCGACTACATCTTTCGTAAAATTCGTGATAAAATTGAAGAGGAAGAGCCTCAAAACAGAGCTTCCCTATGTTCTATGATGCTGGCAAATCACATCGAGCGCATTTGCGACCATGCAGCGAACATTTGTGAAGAAATCGTTTATTTGGAAAATTATGAATTGATCCGGTTAAATCCCAAAAGCAGTTCAAAATCCTGAGAATGTTTAAAAAATGATTTTATACCGACAGACTCCAATCGTAGTCGGTTTTCCTTTTTTACTCGTTTTTCTTATCGCTTTTCTTATCATTTTTCTTAATCGCTTTTCTTATCGTTTTTACTCGTTTTTCTTATCGCTTTTCTTACTCTTTTTTTCTTGCTCGATATTTGCTCTCACAACCAATACTTGCTGTTTTGCATTTCGGACAATTTTTTCAGAAACGCTGCCAAGCAATATTCTTTCAAGCGCTTTTTTGCCCGTTGCGCCGACAACAATCAAATCCGCATTAATTTGATTGGCAAATTGTACTATTTCAATTGCAGGCGCACCTGATCGGCTGGCAGTTTCCAGAGGCACATTTTCTTTTTCAGCAAGCATGCGCACATATTCAAGTGCCGTTTCAGATTCTTGTTTAATATTTTCAGTAATTAATTCCCATTCGGCGCTTGTCGGCGTAAAGTTTGAAATGTCCGAGACATAAATCGCATACAGTTTTGCACCTGTCAATTTTGAGAGACCGACAGCGGTGTTAATTACTTTTTTGGCATAGACTGTTCCATCTGTCGCAACAACAATTGTATTGTATAGTCCTTGGGTCATTTCCTTAGCCTCTTTCGTATAAGCCTTTCAAAACAAAAATTCCAATTTTATATTGTTTTAAACAATTATGAATCTTTTTAAATGATTCCAAAAATGCCACCGTTTCAGATTTTTCCAAAAAATCCTGCAAGCAGCAATTGACTTCCTTAAATAATTCCTAAAATGTCATCGGCTCGGGCTCTTCTGACAAATCCTGCCAACGGATTTTGAATATTTTTTAAATTCGAGGATTTTGCGTTTAATATCATTAAATCGGCTTTTTTTCCGACGTCAATAGATCCTGTAAATTGGCAGCCGAGTGTATCAGAGCCGTTTGTTGTGGCCATTTTGAAAACAGCCGCATCCGAAAGACCATAAATTTTGGACAAAAGATGCATTTCTTCAAACATATCCGGTGAGTTCAGCATTATGTTATCTGTTCCAATACTGACGCAAATGCCTTCTGCAAGCATTTCCAAGACCGGAGGCAGCCCGACGCCGGTTGATAAATTTGAGCGGATACAAACCGTCACGCTCGTCCCTAAATCGGCGGTCTCCTTCAAATCTTGTGAAGAGGCATGCGTCATATGAATTAAAATGTCAGGCGACAATTCCAAAGCGGATTTGATATCGTTTTTGTTCTTTTCTCCGGCATGAAGAGAAACTTTCTTTCCTTTGGATTTTGTTTTAGAAGCTATTTTTGAAATCAAATATTCGTCCAGATCATTTGCGCCGCTGAGTCCGATTCCATCGGCCTGCTCTAAAATTTTTCGAACCTCATCTAAAATCATGTCAACCATCGGCTCAATTTCTCCGGTCAAATTTGATGCGGTCGGATATAGGCATGCCGGGCGCCCAAAAATTATGGGCTGAATACCGTGCGCCGCATTTAAAATCGCCTTTTTGAGTGCTGAAATCCCCTCTATCCCTTCTTCCCTAAAATCAGCAAAAACAGAAATTCCGTTGAGATACAATTCACAAATCGCATCTTCCATTGAATTGACAGCAGTTTCATAGCTTAAATTTTGTAAAAAGCGGTGTTTTAAACCATCCGGCGGCCGAATTAATGCATCCAACTCACGCCTTATGGAATAATCATTGATCGGATTTCCAAGAGGCGGATCTTTAATCAAAGTGTCTCCAATGTGCGTGTGTGCGTTAATAAACCGCGGCACGATCCAATTTTCAGATTTTGTTTTTGTTTCTTCGATCTCTTTGATCCGTCCGTTTTCGATATAAATATTTCCGGAAATCAGAGTCGGGTCAGTTCCTAAAAATATTTGTCCTGAAACAACGCGGTCGTATGACAAATTTTCTTTGACAGCCTGTTCTTTTGACGAATTCATGCCGTCAGCTCTCTCTTTATCTGTTTTTGCAATGATATCGAAGAGTTTTTTATAATCGGAATCGTTAAAGCCGGACATATGCCACCGTTTATACTAATATATGACAAGAACGGGAATTAATTATTTATCCTTTCCCCGTCTTTTTTTGATGTCGCATTGTATAGGTCCTGGCATGAGAATTTCCGGATAATCCGGTCAGTGATTGTTTCAGACAACCCCAATGCGGTACATAAAAACCGTGCGCAACTGCCCTTTGCGAGGGAAACCGAAGGTGACTGAGGATTACCGAAAAAGTATGATCCTTGGGTGTTAGTAAAGGGCGACAGCACTTTTTTGGAGCCCGCCTGAAGCTCGTCAAGAACACGCTAGGAACGTGTCAGGAACGCGTCAGGAACGCGTCACGAACACGTCACGAACACGTCACGAATATGTCATGAACATGTCAGGAACGCGTCACGAACACGTCACGAACACGTCACGAACATGTCAGGAACACGTCACGAACATGTCAGGAACACGTCACGAACATAGTTGGAACTCATCCAGGAACACACGTCAGGAACACGCTAGGAACACGTCAAGAATATGTCAGGAACACGTCACGAACATGTCATGAACATATCAGGAACACGGCAATTATTTATATTTATTTACATAATATGCTTTCATGTCAAAAAAATCATTTTTTTCCAAATATACCAAAAAACAGCTTTATGCTTTTGTTTTGGTCGGCATTTTGATTTCTTTAACATTTCTCATGCTTTCCTATTCTGTCAAATTGAAAATCGATTCCGGTCAACTAACACCTGAAGAATCAGATCGTCAAAAACTCATTTTTGCTTTTACAATAATCGGTACAACAATCGGATTTGTTATTGCGATTGTTCCTTGTGTTAAAGTTTTTCAAAGGGATATCGAGATTCTGAAGTCAAAAGAAAGAACCAAAGATCCATTGCCGGACAGTAATCCTAAAAAAGAAGATTAAAGAAATCGACTTTGGGGAATCAATTTCAATGAATTTGATGAAAAAATAAACTCAACGGAAAAAAAGGAAAAGCCGTCGAAATTTGATTAAATGTCGAATGAAGAAATTAAAAAATTTTACTTTTCTTTTTTATTCACGTGGATAAACGTAGATGTCATACTTCTGTTCAAGAATATTGGGTTCAATTCTTTGAGACAGCGGGTTTGTTGAAACATAATCGCCCGCACTTATTTCCTCGTCATCGTCCATGTCAACGAATGCAGAAATGATATAGATCCCTTTCGGGTCTAATTTTTCATTATACTCCAAAACATAATTGTAATTCTCTTTTTCACCATTTTCAAAGACTGTTGACGTCACAGTTGTCGGATGAGCCGGATCAGTGATATTTATCAGTTCCAAGTAAATATTTGCATTGTTAAACGGCTGGGATCCGTCTTCTGTCATAATTTTTCCTTCAAACTTGTAATTGTATGTTGAAGAATTCAAGCATCCCAATACGGAGATGATTAAAACCAAACAAGCTAAAATCATAATCAGTATTTTGAATTGATTTTTCATAATTCCCCTCTTTATTCTTTTTTATCTTCTTTATTCTTTAGATGCTAAAACCATTTCAAGATAAGATGTTTTAATAGAATCTGCCTTTGTAATGCCGTATTTTTTTAAAAATTGAAAAATACGATCCGTTTCATTTTGAACGGTTTGATGATCTGCATTTTTTAAGTTGCTTTCAATTTCAACAAACTCTCCCAGTCCTTTGATAGTGTCAAATCCGATTGAAAAGCCGTCCCAATTGTATATTTCGCGGCTCTTTATCACACTTCCGGATTCAAAAAAGCCAAGCGCTTTTAATATTTTTGACATCATTTCTTCATCAGCCGGACTGTTGAATTCCGGACGCGTTTTTGAGACGGTGTCTAATTTCTGTCCTTTGTATGTGATTTCGCCTTTCCCGTCGACCGATCGAATTCTTAAAGCTTCATCCGTTTTTGAAAAATCGCGAATCGGCGAATTGAAATAAATGTCATGCTGCTGCTCTGTTCCGGCGTAAACGGCGCCGTTTCGGATTAAATCTTGCTTCATCGCCTCATGCATCATTTTAATTTTGACTTCGATTTCAAGATTCATTCTTGTCACTCTTGCTGTTCTTATTTGTTTTCTTGGCGTTTTTGTCGACTTCTTTTAGACCGTCGATGACCGCATCATATTTTTCACAGACGCGCTTAATTAAGTTGCCGGATTGATTTTTGTGTGTCGGGAATGTAATATCGTCTTTTTTAATCTTTTTGCCACCGGAAGGTGTTTTATAATCCGGCGAGACAACAATTCCGTCAACTGACAAGCCAATGCCGAGTTCCCCCAAAATTTTGGCTGACATTTCGGTTGAGGGGCTTGCTTTTGTTTTAATAAGAAGCGCCTTATTGCGGTAAATGTCTTGCAGTTCTTTTAAGTCTTTAATGTTTTCTTCCACTTTTGACATTTTTCCATATTGTGAAAAGTTTTCACCAAGCTCTCTTGTAATCATTTGCAAGTCATCAATTAAATCGCTGAATGTGGTTGAAGACATTTCTAAAATCTGTCCGCCGTAAGGCGAAGATTGGGTTTTAAGTTTTTCAGCATATCCTTTTGCCATAATTAAAATGTCTGTCTCTTCCAAAATTTGCAAATCGTTTTCTGTCGACTCATACGGGTTAACAACTTTATAGTCGGTCATGCCGCACATGCGCACCAAAGATTCATACATGGGCGTGACAGATATTTTCTTTTTAAATTCGATGAGCGAAATATGACTTTTCCCGCCTTGTTTTCTCATGATTTCAACCATTTTATTTCGAACATCAGTGGTATCGTTGGATGAAATTCCAAAATATTCCGCAAATAAGCGGGTTGTTGTCATCATTTTTGTCCGACCGTGCGGCTTTAAATCAATAAATCCGCGCTCTTCAAGTTCATTGATGTGGTCATAAGCATTGGAGCCGCGCATTTCAACAATCGCAGATTTTGTAACAGGTTGATGATACGCTATGAGTGAAAGTGTTTTTAGGTGAGGGGACGTCAATTCCTTTGGGGCGACATCTTTGACTTTTTCCGCAAAGTCCGGCTTAATCTGCATGACATAATGACCGGAAAGATCCACAATTTCAATGCCGGATTGCCTTTGCAAATATTCATTCTGTAATTCCAAAACCAGTCGGGACACTTCTTTTTTGCTCAGCCTTGAAATTTTCATGAGAGTTTCAGCTGTCACCGTGCTTCCTGATGCAAATAAAGCAGCTTCAATAATTTGTTTTCCGGTATTATTTTCCGTCATTTTATCCGTCCGGTTTTATTTTCTGTTCATTTGTCCATCTGAATTTGTTTTTTATTCATCCTCTGCCGGTTTTTTTCATTTATTCAGCAGCATTTGCTTCTGTAATTACACNAATCGGATCCGGCAATTTATCATCAGCTATGGCACTATAAGGATAAATGTAAAGAGTTTGGTAAATTTCTTTTTGATACAAAACCACTTCTTTCATAGTGGCTAAGAACAGCAATGAAATGTAATCCATAATTCGGTCGACGCCTTCTAATTCAAAAATGTCGTCAAGTGTTACAAACACCTTTTCTTTGAAGAGTTTTTTCAAAATTTCAAGAAGCGTTCCCGTTCTTTTTAGAATGGCTTCGTCATGGGCCATGTTCATGACGTCCTCTGTTGTCAGTTCAACATCAATGTAGCGACGGGATTTGTCGGAGCGCAACGTTTCTTTTCTTTTAATGACTTCTTTTTCTACCTTTTTCAGTTCTTCAATTAATTCTTTTAGAGTGACCGGACGGCGTGCTGTTCTACGAACCGGCAAACTCGGCATATTAAATTCATTGATGTCAAACTCTTCTTCCTCAATGCTTTCTTCATCAAAATTTTCTTCCCACATTTCCTCTTCTTGGAAAAGGCCGGTGGATTTCATTCTTAAAAGAACACAAGAGTAAAGGAGGGTTCTTCCCGAGATTCTTAAATCCATTTGCTGAAGCTCTTCGATCTTGTTTAAGAAGGTATCCGTGACTTCAACGATATCGATGTTCCACGGGTCAATTTTTCCGTTTTTTGCCAATTCCACTAATATTTCAATCGGCTCGTTGCCGATAAATGAAGAAAAATCTAAAGAATCAACATCAATTCCGCTTTCATTTAAACTGCTGCCAAGAGAGTCAATAAAATATGATTTTGCATTATCGGTTTTATTTTCAAGATAGACAATATCAGTCATGCGATTTTCACTCCTGTAATGCCGGTGGCGCCATCGTTTTGAGTCACACCGACAATTCGGTCTGAGCGTTCAAGCATGGGCTTTCTTAAGGAAATAACAATAAATTGTGCAATTTTGGATGATTTTGCGATACGTTCAGAAACACGCTCGACGTTCCAGCTGTCTAAGTTTTGATCGACTTCATCAAAGACGTAAAACGGTGCAGGGCGGTATCCTTGAATTGCGATGATAAACGCCAGAGCCGTCAAACTTTTTTCGCCGCCGGACATGGATTCCAAACGGATAATGTTTTTGCCTTTCG
>WRNK01000062.1 GCA_009776675.1 Methanimicrococcus sp. | reverse complement strand
GAGTATTTTAAAAACAAAGCTTTCCGAATTGAGTATTTTAAATAAAGCTGCCCGGAGTTTGAACTAAGGAATCTGCTTGTGATTGTAGAACAATTCTCTTGTGCCAATAACTTTTGCTGCAAATCCAAAACAACTTCTGCCCCGCCGTTTTGTTACAAATCCAAAACAACTTCTGTTTCAAATCCGTCCGGCGTTTTATCGACGCGTATGCCGTTATAAGTCACAGCTTTCACTTCTGTTTTGAAATTTTGTTTTTTATTGTCAATCGGTTCACCGGCAGCAACAGCCGTCACCACATACGTTTTTTCGCCGTCCGTTTCAATGATTTTAATTTCTTTGACGTCAATTTGACCAAAAAGGATTTCTTCAGCATCAAACAAGAAAAGAAGTTCGGAAAGAAAGTTCACCATTAAATTTTTAAGATCGGCCGCTTCAATTTCTATCGGAAAAGAATGTTTCGGCTCAATATTTTTAATATCGGCAATCACAAAAAACATGGCTTTTGCTGCATTTTCAAAAACATTTTCAAGCGTGTTGCCGTAGGCGATAAAGCGAATATCCGCCACATGATCCAAATAAATAAAAGAGGCTTTAGACATAATTCTCCGTTTTTAATTCTTTAAGGCTTTTCATAAAAAACCGGTTTATCGGATTTTTCGCTTTTTTTGGCTTTGTCTTCTTTATCTAAAGCGTCCCAGATATGGTAAATGCGCTGAAAAGCCGTAATATGCGAGCCGATTGCAATGAGAACCATTGCCCATCCCAGGAAAGGAAATCCGTAAACAGAAGCAATTTGATCGTTCCATGCCAAATAAAAGAAATCGGCAAACGTTGCGATCAGGATAATAATCAATCTGTCGGCACGCCCCATAATGCCGCCGTAATAACGGCCGATATCCATGGCTTGTGCTTGCGTTCCCAGATAGCTGGTCAGCAAAACGCCGGTTAAAGCAATAATTCCAATCCACCAGGGGCAAAAGCCTCCGAAAATTATGCCTGACACGATAAAAACATCAGCATAGCGGTCAATCACATGATCCAAAAAATCTCCTTTTTTGCCGGCAACCCCTTTGACACGCGCAACAGCACCATCCAAAGCGTCCAGTCCCGAATTCAGCAAAACACTGACAGATGCAAGCAGCAGGATGTAATAAGCCGATTGAAGATAAGACGTTCCCGATAAGTAATAAAAAACGCCGGCAAAAATCGAAAAAACAAAAGATGCTAACGAGAGCCCATTTGGAGAGATGCCGATTTTAATAAGCTTTTTTGCGACAGGATCAACAATTTTTCCTGCGAAGTAAGGTCTGAGGGAGTCGACTGCCATTCAATAATTTCCTTCATTGGTCAGTTAAAATAAAAGTGTTTTGATGTTTCTATTGAAGTTTGTAAGTTATAAAATTGTTCATTCATACTTATTCTTTTACCCTATAAATAAACAATCCAAATACCCCATCCATTAAAAATCCATTCGTTTTTGATTATTTTTTGAAATCAGAAAACGTATTTTTTGCCAAATCAACCATATACTTGACTTTACAGGCATGTTCGAGCTGCGCTGTGATTTGATAAGCTTCTTTGAGTGTTTCGCCAACAGCAATTGTTCCGTGTCCGAGAACGATAACGCCCCGATACCCCTCTTTAAAAGCAGCCGCCGCATTTTTTGCCAACTCGTCGCTGCCGATGCCGCCGGTAACAATCGGGATTTCTTTTAAAAACAATTTTCCTTCGCTGTCAATTGGAAAAATAGATGTGTCGCCGGCGCCAGACTCCAAAAGCGATAAAACAACGGCATACGGGCAGTGGGCATGAACAATTGCATTTGCATCCGATTCTTGATAAATTCGGCGATGAACATTTGTTTCAGAAGAGGCTGTCTTTTCAATCATCACTGCAATTTCGATTGAAGCAGCCGCTTCACATTGCGTGTCAATCGGCACTTCAATAACATCCTCTTTTTGAATCTCATCAAGAGCCGTTTTTGTTTTTGTAATCACAAAAGAGCAGCCGGTTTTGGATCGGATACTCAAATTTCCGAAATTTGCCTCCACGAGTCCCGAAGTTACCAGCTTTTTACCGATTTCTGATATTTTTTCCCACATTTAAATCATCTACACCTACTATTGCAAAGCCTCTGATAAAAAAGATTTGGAACGGCAACGGAGTAACAAATCAAAAAAGTTGAATTTCATAACTTCTGCTGAAATCATACCTTCTTTAATTTAAACGAAATCAATATATAATGTCATTGAAAGTTGTTTTGTATATAAAAACGAATCATTGTTAATTTAGGGTGTTAATTAATGATACCAAGTTTATACAATATGTACAAAGCGGCACCAAGGGCAACAAAAAGAAATACCGTCCGAGCACGAAAAGCTCGATCCCATTCATTAATTATGAGTAAAGTTTCACTGGGTCCGGGACTGCTGCTAAATAAAAATAACCATACGAGTAACACGAATGATAAAATTATCATAACGATTCCCCAAATTATCAAAGGAGATCCGTAAGTTTCTGACACGAAGACATAATAGAAACAAATAAGACCCGATGTCAATAAAATAGCACAAAAAATTGCAAGTATTTTTTCTTTTTTCATTTTTTCGCTCCAAAAATAAAAAGATCGGATTGACGTTTTAATTTAAATTAATTTTTTATAATAATTATCCACTTTCATATTTTAATACTTTGGTATTCGGCTCCATATCCAACTAAGAAAAATACACTTCTTTTTTATTTTGCATTTCAGTGCTTCATCTTTCTGATTCAAAATGTTGTGGATTTTTTCTCTTCAAAAAACCGTTTATCCATAAAATTTATTAATCATAATGATGTTTAAGGGTTTTACTTCAAAGCGCCTCGTTGGCTTAGGGGTATAGCGGCTGACTTGTAATCAGCAGGCCGCGTGTTCAAATCACGCACGGGGCTCTTTTTATTTTTTATTTTCTTTTTTTAATTGGTCGTTGTTTTGTCTGATTTTTTCGATCATAACATTTTGATATGTTTTGCTATTTGCATCTTACAAAATTTATAATTTATTTCAATCACTCTTGATCCAAACAATTTCTCACAAACCCCGAGTACATTTTTTCGATAATTGTCTCCAAATTGACAATATCTTCTCTGTTATATTCTAAAAGCGTATCGAGTGCCGCTTCATCGCCGCGCTGATATCTTCTCCACAATCGAACAGCTTCCCAGCCGTCAACATCTTTAACATTATCGCCTCGGACGATACCCATTTCTTTTTCAATCTTTTTAAGACCGCCGGCGTAGCCGATGCGTTTGAGCGGATACATCAAATCAATATGAAGGTGATTGAAATTGATTTCAGGAAATTCGTATTTGATGAATGGTAAATCAAAACGTGCGCCGTTGAATGTGATCAGCATTTTGTATTTTGAAAATTCATCGACAATGTCATCCAAATCAATGCCTTGGATATATGTTTTTGCTTCTTTTCTGTTATAAACCCCGACAACAGTAATTGTATCATGCCCGGGAGCCAGACCCGTTGTTTCAATATCAACAAAAGCCACCGAGTCGGAAAATTCAGAATAGGCACGCCAATGCTCAGCCGANGGNAAATNTTGGGCAAAAAAAATGTGATCCTTGTCTTTCAAATGAAATTCGGATTCTTCAATTCCGGCTTCAACAGATTTTTTCTTGCCGGCAGAAATCGGAAGGGTCGGCAAGTTATTGAGTGCATCATCCCAAGAACAAATACCGGCATCCCAAATATTTTTTTCAACGGATTTGCCGATGCCGTTCATTTGAATATATGAATTTCGAAGCATAAATCGTAATAGCTCTTTTCATTCTTTAAGGTTTATGAACAAAAAACGGTAAAAACTTAGAATTTTATTTTCCTTCCGGATCATTTTCTATATTTCTGCTCTAATGCAAATGTCAGCGCATTGATTTGTGTCGGAATTGCACCAATTGCCGTGCACGTTTCTAAAGAAATGCCTTTGGACGTGATGTCTAAATGATACTCGGCACGATCAAACAAGTCTTTCGGAAGTCCTTTTCGACCAAGACCGACCAAAAACATATATGATTTCTTTTTCATGTTGCCTTCAGCAATATCAAGCGGCGTCAAACTTTTTTGAGGATAGGGTTTGGATGTTGTTGTCACAATTGATCCAAAATGTGCCGGAAATCCTTTTGGCGGCAGATCGGAAACATACAAATGATGTTCGTTGTTTAAAAGTTCCAGATATTTGCCGGATCCGCCGATTGTTGTCTGGTCTTTAACAAATGCTACAAGTTCGTCTTTTTCCATTTTGAACGGAAAATCAAAGAGCGCCAAAGAAAAACCATACGCATAACAAATGGGCGCAGCACGTGCGATGGCACGGTAGTGAGCATCTACGATTTTGATTTTGTCATACATATTTACAATGCCAAGCGTTAACATAATATTTTCCCGTTCATTTTTTCTGTTTATCTTTTCCGTTCATTTTTTTCAATCATTTTTTTGTTCATTTTGCATGAATTTTTATCGTTCATAAATCGTATAACCATTTTTTTGAAGCAGATCACCGGCTTTGTGTGCTGCCGATTCATCATAAAATTCAATTCTTAAAACGCTTTCTTCAAATTCCCGATTGTGGATGATTCCGATGTTTTTTAGACTGATATTGCCGCCGGCAAGTATGTTTGTGATTTTTGCAAGTTCGCCGGCTTCGTCGGCAATGTCACAATACAGGGCAAAAACTTTTTTGATCGAGCCTGCCGATACATCCGATATGGAATTTCTGTATTCTTTGGAAGACAAAAATATCTCATAAATGGATTCCCCATCACCATTTTCAACAAAATGTTTGAATTGTTCCAAAAAACAAATATATTTTTCTAAAATCGGAATGATGTGCCGCCGATTTTCCAAACAGATCTGCTGCCACATAATAGGTGATGAAGACGCAATCCGTGTGATATCTTTAAAACCGCCGGCAGCTAACTTTTTCATTAATTCTTCAGAACCTTCTTCTTTGACAAAATTGACCAGTCCCGAAGCAATAATATGCGGCAGGTGGCTGACTGAGCCGGTCACATAATCATGTGTTTCATAATCCAAAATAATAGGGAGGGCTTTGAGCGATTCCACAAAAGCAGCATATCGCTCTACCTTTTTTTGAGAAACTTTTTTTGTCGGTGTTAAAATGTAATACGCATTTTCAAGCAATATTGCTTTAGAATTGGGATATCCGGTTTTTTCTGATCCTGCCATCGGATGTCCGCCGATAAAGTTTTCTTCCATCCCAAGAGCTGCGATTTCTTCATGGATCGGCGTTTTAACACTGCCCACATCCGTCAAAATACAGTCGTCAGTGATGTATTTTTGAATCTGTTTTAAATAAGTGATATTATCAGATACCGGCGCGCATAAAAAAATATAGTCACAATTTTTAAAGTTGCCATCAACAGACGCGCAGGAAATGTCGACGACTTGCTCCTGACAAGCAAGAGCCAAAGATTCTTTACTTTTATTAAACGCAACAATTTCGCATTCCGGATAATATCTGCGAATCGCTTTTGCCAAAGAACCGCCGATTAAACCAAGCCCAATAAATCCGATTTTCATTTTCCGGTCATCAACCCTTTTTTAATTAATTATTAACCCACTTTTTGATTCAGACATTTTTTACATTCAAAAGATCATATTTCCTTATAAAGTAATGTTTGCACACACGTTTCATATTTGCGGCATACAACACATTCTTCCCAAAGCTGCTTTTTTAAAGCGGGGTCTGCTCTTGAAAAACCAAGATGAACAAAAAAATCCGGTGCTGTTGTTCTTGTATAAATTGTATTTGAAATGGAAGGCATCAATCTGTTTTTAATTTCCGATATCAATCGCTCTAAAAGCTTTTTCCCGTATCCTTTATTTTTATAAGCCGGCAAAACAGCAATGGTATGAATTTCATAAAAAACAATCTCATTTTCCATAGCCTTTATTTTTTCAAAAACACCGCATCCGATGATTTTATTGCTAATTTCCGCCACAAAAAAGTCCTCATACGGCATATCATCTCGGTCTAAAAAGTAAGTGGACAGAATAATATCAATTGCTGTCGCATCATCAGGTGTTGCAGACCGAATGAAAAAACCTTCGTGATCCATTTTATCTAAATCCTTCCAAATCAACTGTCAGATATGTCGATTTATCCCGTTAAATCCATACTGCCGCTTCTAAATTCTTTTAAATCAACCGCCAGATATGCCGATTTATCCCATTAAATCCATACTGCCGCTTCTGAATCCTTCCAGATCAACTGTCACATAGATCAAGCCGTTTTGTTTTAAAAATAAGATAAAATCATTGATCTGCTTTTTGTTTTTGTCATCAAAAAACAAAGAATATTCAGACTTTTCAACTTCAATCCGGGCAATTTTTCGCTTTTCCAAATCTGTATGGCATCGAATACGAACCTGTGTAAATCCAATATCCATAAGCATTTTTTCGGCATCTGAAATCATTTTTAACATATCAGGTGTCAAAAATGTTTCATATGGAAAACGTGTTGCTAAACACGACATTGAAGGTTTTTGAGCTGTTTTTAAATTTCTTTCGGCGGCCAACTTTCGAACCTCTTCTTTTGTTATTTTTAAATCTGCTAAAGGGGCTGCAATCATTGGAGCTGTCTTTCCTTTCTTTTTTTGTTCTTGTTTGAGCTCTTCCAAAGCAATAAAACCGGGGCGCAATACTTTATTTTTCTTCTCATCGCCTATTTTAGCATCTGAAAAATCGGCTCCCTGCATCCCGATATCTGAATAGTTTGTTCCTTCCAAAAT
>WRNK01000061.1 GCA_009776675.1 Methanimicrococcus sp. | reverse complement strand
GCGGTAAGCCCTGTCAATGCAAAACGCTTTAATCGGACCTTTCGGATGATCGGCAAGATATTTGACCGTAACAGCTGTTGTATGCGTTCTGAGAACATTTTTCTCGGCGATTTCAGAGTTCCATTTCCCGCCCCACCCCGTTGATCCTGTGTCACCGCCGGTTTCGTGGCTTTTGCAAACGGAACCAACGTATTTTTCAGGAAGTTCTGAGCGGCTTTCAAGGTGAAAAGTATCTTGCATTTCACGGGCCGGATGATCCTGCGGCTGGAAAAGAGCATCAAAATTCCAAAAAGATGATTGGACAATATCTCCTTTAATCTCTGTAAAACCCATTTCTAAAAAGATTTGGCGCATTTGGTCAATGAGACGCTGGTACGGATGGATTTTGGCACCATAAATTGATCTGGCGGGCTTTTGGATTTTATAGGGACGATATGTTTTATTTTCCCAATTGCCGCCCTTTATCAGTTCCGATGTGATTTGAGCAATTTCTTCCTTGATTTCAATGCCTTTTGAAACGACCGCTTGACCAATGCCTGTTATTGAGACGCGGCGCACGGAAACATCTTCTTTTTCCAAAAGTTTGCGTTTTAAAAGATCGGAAAGTGTGCCTTTAGAGATCGATTTTTTTAATAATTCTGAAACAGAAACGGATTCATTGCCTTCCTCTTTCATTTTAAACAAAACAAAAAGAGCTTTTTCATCGTCCCCTTTCTCGGAAATACTGTCTGACGGGATGAGCATATTGCTTTCAATTTTTGCCCATTTCTTTTTAAGAAGCCATCCGGTTGCGATATTGACAAACTGCGGCGAAAATTGGCTTCGGATTTTTTCAAGAGGAGTCGGACCGCGGGTGCTGTCAATAATTTGCCTTTCCGGAAGACCGACTTCTGCATATTGTTTTCCTTCACTTGAAAGACAATAAAACTCAAAAGATTCTTCGACAATCGTGACCAAGCCCTTTTCTTCCAATAAAAAAGCCGCCTGCATTGAAGCATCCACATTTAAACCGGAAACGTCTGCAACTTTTTTTGCTTCCGCTGTTTCCAATGTGCTTAATGCCAAAAGAACCTTTTTTTCATTCGCTGTTAAATCATAATCCGTCATTTTGAAACACCAAATCTCAAACACGTTTTTTTAAATAAAAAGCGCGTTCTCTATTTTGTCTTTATTGTCTTTATATTGTCTATAATATGTCCTTGTGTTATTTTGCCTTTGTTTTATTTCTTTTGGTAGTTGATTCCAAACATCGGCAGTTTGGCATAAGCGTCTTCTCTTTTTTGAGATAAATCAATTAAAAATGCTTCTAACTTTTCAGCCGCTCTTTTTTTGCAGGCGCCGCATAAAATCTGACCGCTGCGGCATTCTTTTTCCATTTGGAGCAATTCGGCGTCATCGTCCATTAAGTGAAATAAACAGAATTCATAAACAGAACACCTGCTCGGATCGCCGCCAAGTTCTTTTTGCTCCTCAACAGTTGCTTTGCCGCCTGTCTTGGCTTTCATAATTTTTTTAACGGCGGATTTCGGGTCTTCCGATAATGCAATATTGCTGTCGGGAATGCTGCTGGACATTTTTCCGCCGGTGAGACCCGTCATGAATCTGTGATAAGTAGAAGCCGGCAGCATGAATGCAAATCCACCGTTGTCGAGTTCAACTTCCCGAACAATGTAATCTAAATCTTCTTTGGAAATAGTTCCAAAAATGTCCATATGTTCCTTAGAAATTTTGGTTGATATTTTGCTGAATCGCGATTTTATTTTTTGGTCAATTTCTTTAAAGGACGTTTCCGGCGCGTTTTTACCGCGAACACTCCAATATTTGTGACCGGATTTGGCGTCTTGGCGCTGTTCAACCAAGAACATATTCATTTTAGAAGCAATATCTCGTGTCAGGCGAATATGCGGATCCTGATCGGCGCCCACCGGAACAACAATGGGAATCGGACCTTCAAATTCTTTTAATTGAGAGTGAAGGATGTCAGCACCTTGCGTCACGGTACTTACCATATGCGCCAAATGTGTTTCGCCGGAAAATCCGTATATTGCAGACATTTCTGAAAAGTTGACTTTGGTTCCGAGCTCAAAAGCCAAATCTTTCACAGCTTGAAATTCGGATTGGAAATACAAACGCGTTTTTTCGGGCTGCAAACCAAGGGCAATCAAGCTGATCAAATATTCTTCAACACCGATTCTTTTGCACTCTTCCCAAGTGTATCCGCGAACAGCGTGTGCTTCTTTGTCGGCGATTCCGACAACGGCAATTCCGCCGTTTTGCTGATACCAAATAATTTGATCCATCACCATTTTGTGACCAAAATGCGCTTTTCCGGTCGGCATGAAACCGTCCAAAACAACAAACGGCTCTTTATCCGAAATGGCTTTTGCAATCATTTCAAAACCGCGATGACCAAAAATTATGCCGCGCGTCATGTACTTATGCGGATTGGGGATCTCATCGACCATGTCTGTAAACGGCGAAATGCCAAATTCATTAAAGAGTTTTGAATAGTCACTGATTTCAGAAGACTTCCATGGGTCTAATTTTTGTGTCATGAAAAATCACATAATAAAATTCAAACATTTGATGGATGGAAAACTCAATTCTTCTTTTTATTTATTTCTGTTTTAGACAAAAGTTTATTGCAACAAAGAAAAAAATTGTATTTATTCTTGAAATATTGTGAAATAAATCAAAAATGTAAAATGATAAAAACAAAAATAAAAATAGCGAGGGATAGATTCGAACTATCGGTCTACGGGTTATGAGCCCGTCGGGATCTCCTGGCTACCCTACCTCGCTTTAATAAAAACAAAAAATGAATTCAAGCCTAAAGAATAGGATTGTAGTTGCGTAGAATACACCGCTCATATATAAACTTCATCCCTAAAACTGCAAAAATGGCGGATTCTTTGGCAGGCTTCCTATTAGAAAATAAATATTTAAATACGTTAAATGATTGTTCTACTCAATAAAAAATAAATTTTTTTCATAACGGTGTAAATTCATGCCTCACAGATGTACAAAATGCGGTTCCGTATTTAGCGATGGTGATTCTGTTATACTGACAGGCTGTCCTGAATGCAAATGGAATAAGTTTCTTTATGTAAAAAATGAAGAAATGAATTCATCCGGAGAACTTGAACAAGATAATGACCTGATAGAGCATGAAATCGAAATCCTGATGAAAAAACAAGATGAAAACACCCAAGCAATGAACGATGTTTTAGAAAACATTGACAAAGCTTTGGATTCGGCAGATGTCAATAAAAAAGACTTGAATCCGGACAGAGTTGATTCAATTCGAATTTTAGACGCAGGATCTTATGAATTAAACCTCGGATCCATCTTGCAAAAAGAAGAAATTGTTGTCGGAATTAAAGAAGAAGGACAATATGCAATTGATTTGCCGATGATGCTTCAGAAATCCAACAAAACATCAAAAAATAAGAAAAAGAAATAATTTTGTCTTTTTTTACTTTTCTAATTTATTCTTTAATTTATTTTTCTAATTTATTCTTTTAATTTACTTTTTTAATTTACTTTTTAAATAAACACAATCACATTTTGCGTTCTATTTTTAAAAATAAAGTAAGGCATTGAAAACAAGTATTAAAACGGTTTTACTTCGGATTGTTTTTAACCGCGATCACGCCCATATGATCGGTGTGAAACGGCGCCAAATCGACTGTTTTCAAGATTTTGAAAGAGGCATCAGAATTTTTCTCTAATTTTTTAATTTCGTCGCCGAACACTTTTTTGGGATTTTTAACCACATCAACACTGCGTGCTTTGATAGATAAAATTAAATGACCGCCGTCTTTTAAGAAATAAGCGGCGTTTTTGCAGGCAATTTCGGATTGATTTGCTTGGGCAACATCTTGAAAAAGAACATCAACCGGTTCAACAATCGGGAAATAGAATTCCGGGCGGGATGCGTCTGAAAAAATCGGAATGATGTTTTGGCGCTTTTCTGAAAGCATGACCAAATCTCTCATCGGGCGCTCTGAAAATTCAACCGCGTAAACAACGCCGTTTTTTTCAGACAAAATGTCTGAAACATGACTAACGGTTGTTCCTGAAGCTGCCCCGAGGTAAAGAACGCGTGAATCCGAGTTCAGCGGAATCGCAATACGCTTTTGATAAAGCGCGCCAAGCTTGCTGCGCTTTGGATCCCAAGAACGGTATTCAACACCGTCGTCGTCTGAAATGATTTTTTCACCATAAACACATAATCCGGGAGAAGCATTTTTGGTGTAAAGCTGGAATTTTCCCTTCATGTTCCCTTCATAAACGCCGTCAGAATAGGGTTTCAAAAATGAAGACATCAATTCACCGCCTTTTGATCGTTTTGTTTGATTCGATTCACTTTTTTGATCAATTCGATTTCAATTTCAGGACGTTGTGTTTGAGAATAACAATCTGTCCGTGCAGCCAAACTGATTGAAGCTGAAAAAGCACGCGCGATTTTGCCTCTGACTCGAAGAGGTGCTGTGTTTAAAATCGGATGGCTGAAAATAATACCATGCTTCGGGGACGGTGCATTGGCACGCAGATGTTTTATCATTGCTTTTGCGGCACCCATGACTTGGATACTTCCCGACGGCATGGACGCTAAATTTTTAAGGCCGCCGGCCATGCTGAGAAGACGCGCTCCTAAAACAACGCCGGCAATTTGTGATAAATTCGGAGCCGTTTGGTTCATTTTGAGTGAAATAAAAGATTCGACGGCTGTTTTTCTCTTATAAAGAGCGGAAATGTCACCGGCAAATGCTTGAAGAAGAACAGAATCTTCTTTTGTCAGCGGTGCACCCATTTCCGAAGCTGAAACCTTCTCCGGCGTTTCGGACACAAACTGTACAAAAGCCTCCCCCGGCAAGTTTAATTCCGGATAATAAAAACCATACCATTCCGTTAACCGTTCTGTCAAATGATTAATGGTCTCATTCAAATCATCTAACGCTTCAACCGCCTGAATGATTTTTTTATCTTCCGTTAAAGACTCAGATAATTGTTTTCGAACCGCTCGAATGGAAAGTTCCCGAAGAAGGGAAACATATTCGGCATCGGAAGAAACAATATTTTTCAAAACAGCAAGCATTCGGTAATCCGGTTTTTCGGATTGGAAAACGGATTTTAAAGCAGCAATTGATCGCCCGTTTGAGGCGGCGGCTTTTGAATCTGCTGTAAAGGAAAGATATCGATCTAAAAAATCAGAGGATAAAGGGGATGATGAAGCAGATGATGAAACAGATGAGGAGGTAGATAAGGAGGCAGATGGCGAAACAGAAGTTACAAAAAAACCGGACTCTGCATCCCATGAAATTTCGGCAAACCAAGATGAAAATTGTGCTTTTGATTCTTGTTCAGACATGCTTTTTTGCTCCTGTATTATTGGCTTTTGTAATTAAAACATCGCTTCCTTGGGGCATTTTTTCAAGAAGAATCGATCGAATTTCTTCGGATTGTTTTTTATTTTCAGAAAAACCGTAAACTGCCGGACCAAATGAACTGACACCGGCACCATAAAGACCGCTTTTGAGCATGAGGGCTGCCGTTGCTTTGACACTTTCCGGCTGAATGTCAACTTCATATTTTTTAAATCCGACTTTTTGAAGGGCATTAACAGCATTTCCAAATCCTTCAATTTCATTTTCCACAAGAGATGGAATCATTTGCATTAATATAATGTGAGAAACTTTTTGGACATCAACAATGGGAATCGGGCAATGCTTTTGAAAAAAGTTTTTCTCGGCGTTTCCGCTGATTCCGCATGCTGGCGGAAGAGCAACGACAACGTCCCAATCTGGAAAATCCATCCGAAGCATTAAATCGGCCGGTGATGCATTACTTTTGGAAGACGGCAAAAAACCGCTTTTTGTCTCAGCCTTGTGACCGGCGTCCATAATAAACCCGCCCCTTTCAAAAGCCAAAACGCCAACGCCTGACGTTCCACCACGTCGTGTTAACTGAGCCAACTCTCGAACACTTTTGCCTAAAGAGTAAAGATCATTAACAGCAGTTGCAACAGACAAAGCAATTTGTGTGCCGGAGCCGAGACCAACATGCTGGCGGGCCGGCGATAAAAATTCAAGTTCAATGCCGGTGTTTTTTGGAAGAATACATTGAGCAACTTTTTGAACATAATCTGCAAAATCGGATTTGGTTTCCCGCGCAGAACCATCAGACCATTCGGTGACCGTAACAACATCCGACTTTTTAGCGCGCATCCAAACGCCGCCGTCAGAAAGAGCTAAACCGACACTTCCGTCGATTCGTCCAAAACTGCCGTTCATGTCAATCAAAGTCATGTGAATGCGAGAAGGCGTTTTTATTTCAAACATAATGTCACAAAGCCTCAATTGAAAACACTTCAATTGTCATTATTAAAATGAAACAAAAAGAACTCAAATAATTAAAACTATCCGTTCATTTTTAACCGGAGGATTAAAAAGGTAAAATTAAAGCGCCGCACTTGGAGCAGGTGCTTCCTTTCGTTTGAATTTTTTGTGTATTTGGTTTTTTAAATAATGCTTAATGTAGTAAACCCAAACATACCGCCTTAAAACCCAACGTGTGTTTTTACTGAATAAAAAGCGAAGCAGAGGGATATAGAAACGAATGATCCAAAATGAAACAGACACCTCGGATTCTAAATTGACCTTTTTTTCCATGAACGCCGGTGTGATGAAAACATTATTTTGAATGTGCGACGCAATTTCTTTGGAACGCTTGCGTTTGTAAGAAGAATGCGATTTTTTTGCAGTGCTGTCTAAATAAGCGTAGATGCCGGAAATAAAGGATTGAATCACACCATATGAAATGGCCGTATTGGCTGGATCGGAAAAACCGTAATCAAAATTGAAAGAGAGATTTTTGATGTTCATTCTTAAAAGAAGCGCTCCAATGAGACGTGAGC
>WRNK01000060.1 GCA_009776675.1 Methanimicrococcus sp. | reverse complement strand
TTGGCGGAGGTCGAATACCGCGAAAACAAAACAAAACTTAATTTCTTAAATTTTTCTCTCGCAGACAACTCCGGCTCCGGCGCCGACAAAGTCAGCATCGCAACCACACGCCCTGAACTTCTTTGTGCCTGCGCTGCCGTTGCCGTCAATCCAAATGACGCACGCTACGGTAAATATGTTGGTCAAGAGCTTGTTGTTCCCCTTTTTGGTCACAAAGTCCCNATTCTTGCGGACAGCGACGTCGACGCTTCGTTTGGTACCGGCGTTGTGATGATTTGTACATTTGGTGACAAACAAGACATCCGATGGACAAAAACGCACAACCTGAAAATTACAAAAGCAATTACAAGAGATGGCAAAATGTCGGCAGATGCCGGCAAATACGAGGGCATGGGCATTTCAGAATGCAAAGCCGCAATCATCGAAGACCTTAAAAAAGAAGGATTCCTCTACGACCAAAAGGAATCGGATCAAAATGTCGGCCTTTGCTGGCGCTGCAAAACGCCGATTGAAATCTTATCCGAAATGCAGTGGTTCATCAAAGTCAAGCAAGACGAAATTCTTAGTGCTGCCGATCAAGTCAAATGGGCGCCGGACTACATGAAAGTTCGCCTTGAAAACTGGACAAACACGATGGAATGGGACTGGTGCATTTCCCGCCAGCGCATTTTTGCCACACCGATTCCGGTTTGGTACTGCAACAAATGTCATAAAATTATGATTGCCGAGGATTCTTGGCTTCCGATTGACCCGACACACCAAAAGCCGCCGGTGCCTTGTTCATGCGGTTCTTCCGATTTCCATGGCGAAACCGACGTGTTTGACACATGGATGGACTCCTCACTTACTGCTCTTTGCGTCAGCGGCTGGGACAGCGGCAAAGAACTTCGTTTCCCAACCCAACTCCGTCCTCAAGGTCACGATATTATCCGAACATGGGCATTTTACACCATCCTTCGCTCCGTTGCCATCGAAAACAAAATCCCGTGGGAAACCATCATGATCAACGGCATGGTTCTTGGTACCGACGGTCACAAAATGAGCAAATCCCTCGGAAACGTCATCTCTCCTGAAGATGTTTTGGTCGAACATAGTGCGGATGCTTTCCGCCAATGGGGCGCCTCCGGCGGCAGTGTCGGCTCTGACATCATGTTCCGATGGAACGAAGTGGTTTCTGCCTCTCGCTTTATTCAAAAGATTTGGAACATTTACCGCTTCTCTCTCTCAAATATGGGTGCGTTTTGTGAAAAAGACGCCGCCGCATTTGACAGCTCCAAGTTGAAACAAATCGATCGCTGGCTCCTCTCAAAGCTCGGCACAGCCGTTTTGGAAATCACCGATCTTATGGATTCTTTCCAGTTCAGTGACGCTTTCAAATGTATTCGCCAGTTTACATGGGACGTTTTGGCAGACAACTACATTGAACTCGTCAAAGGCCGCCTTTACGGCAGCAACGATGATGAAAAAGAGGCGGCACGCTACACGCTTTACACATCTGTCTCCGTCTTATCCAAACTTCTGGCACCGTTTACACCGTTTTTGGCGGAAGAGATGTATTCTCGTATCGGCAACGGAAGCGTTCACCAACAAAGTTGGCCTGAAATCAGCGCCTGCATTTCAAAGGACGCCGAATCCAAAGGCGAGCTGATCAAAGAAATCACAAGTGCCATTCGCAGCTACAAGTCTGACAACAAGATGGCTTTAAACGCCCCGTTAAAGAAAATTGAAATTTACAACGCCGATGTTGATATTGGCGACATTTCAAGTGCTGTCGCATCCCCTGTGGATTTAATCAAAGGCGATCCTGACTTTGCCTCAGTTCCCACAGAAGTCAAGCCGAACATGGGACTCTTAGGTCCGCAGTTTCGAGACAAAGCCGGCAAAATTATCGGTGCCTTAAAGGCCCTGCCGCCGCAAGAAGCTGAAAAAATGAAAGAAGCCGGCAAAATTACCATAGATGTCGGCGGCGAAATCATTGAACTCGGTGCAGACGCCGTTGAGATTAAAAAAGAATTGATTTCAAACGGGCGTGAAATTGATCTCCTTCATGTTGGCGCTGCTGTTGTTGTTATTGTTAAATAATGAAAGGGATTTATTTTTCCTCCCTTTCCCCTATTTTTTTTCCATTTCTCCCATTTCCTCTTCCCTTTTCCTCTTTTTTTCTCATTAAAAAAAGGTTCATTCGCCATTATATCATTTATTTTGTAATAAATACAACACTTTTGAACGTATAAAGGGAAATCATTATATACATCTCTGTTAAACTTGAAAATAACTATCATGATTTATCATTTCCTGAGGTTTTTATGCCCGAAGTTACAAAAGTTTTGGTTTTACTCAATGACATGGTGTATGAAAGTACAGCGCCGCAGCACGCTTTGAGATTTGCGCGATGCTATCGCAAAAGAGGACTTGAGACAATGATTTTAATCTGGGGTCCGATGGGTACGATTTTGATAAAGAAAAATAAACAAAGTCCTCAAAACTATGATGAAAAAATTCAGGAATGTTTGGATTTGGGCGTCAAAATCAAATGCTGTGAATTGGCGGCGACTTTGGTCGGCTTGACAAAAGAAGAGATGATTGAAGGCACCGAAATCATCACGACAAAGGATTTGACCAATTTATTGATCCAATACACAGAAGAAGGACAATTAATCATGTACGTTTGATTTTACCCCTTTTTCATCTTTTTTAGTGAGTCACTCAAAGGATCTTTTTTACATTTTGATTTTTTTTCAATTTTTTTCAATTTTTTAATCTTTTTTTTGTTTTTCTCATGATCTTTTATTTCTTTTTTTGTTTTTCTCATGATTCTTTTATTTCTTGTTTTTGTTTTGTCTGAAACCTGAAACATCATTCTTCTTGAAGCGATTAAGGATTGGGGTACATTTTTCCTTAACAGCGTTTGATGATTTGGGGAAACGGGTACCCCCGTTTTCATTTGGTGTGATATAAATTGATGTTTCGTTTTTTCTTTAATCATGAAACCCGAATCAACCACCGTTCGATCAGTCGCCCCAAGGCGGCTGAATCGAACGGATTCACACCCATAAAAATAAAATAGAAAAATACAAAACCGTTTTTTGTTGTGAGTTGTAAGCAGTAACTGTAACCGGAAACAATAGAAAAATACAAAACCGTTTTTTTGTTGTGAGTTGTAAGCAGTAACCGTAACCGGAAACAATAGAAAAAACAAAACCGTTTTTTTGTTGTGAGTTGTAAGCAGTAACCGTAACCGAAAACAATAGAAAAAACAAAAAGCGATGAACCTAATAATAGCAACAATATTTTTTTTTGAAAACGCTCAAATTTTGCTTTCATCCGCTGCGCTACTGAAAACAAAATTTGAGGGAGTTTGGATGTTTTAAGGAAAAAGGTTGAAGGGATTTGATTTTGTTTTTTGCTTAAACTCGAAACATCATTCTTCTTGAAGCGATTCAAAAACGGGGTACATTTTTCCTTAACAGCGTTTGATGATTTGGGGAAACGGGTACCCCCGATTTTATTGATGTGGTATAAAATGATGTTTCATTTTTTCTTTAATCATGAAACCCAGATCAACCGCCCATTCAATCAATTGCCCCAAGGCGGTTGAACAGGAAAAAGATTTACAAAAGTGGAATACTCCCCATCTATTGTTACCCATAAAATATAAGAAGAATCAATGTTTAAATCGTTATATTAAGCGATTATTTTATGAAAATCGACGATTTTAAAAGGGAGCAGAATCGACATCTTTGCCCGTTTACCACAGAATCTAATATTCTGTTGTAATTAAACGAGGATGTATGAATTGCTTTGGAAGAGGACATTATTTCCAAACATGACCCCTTTCCCAAATAAAGCAAAAACGGTTTTTACAAATACATTCAAACACGGCTCAAGAGAGTCATCTCAAAAATTAAAACAATTATCTGATCCAAAAAACGAATTTATCAAAAACGTGTCCGGCGACTCAGCTATCCCCGGCGATTATACTCACGATCGGTAGGTCAATGTTATGAACAATTCGAAAAGATTATTTGGCATTTTATTTATAATTGCGGTGGCATTCACTCTCATTTCCGTTTTGCCATCACCGGCACAAGCAGCAACAGGCACATTTAATATAGCAACCGGAGTGTGGGAAAGCGGTTCCTCTCCATATTGCAGTTGGGATGGTACTGTCCTCACCGTAAACAGCGGTGCAGACATCGAAGTTACCGGCAATACCGGCAACATTTCAAAACGCATCGTGGTGAACGGACCTGCAAACATCACACTGAACAATGCAGCAATCCATGTCAATGTGCGTGATTATACGACACCAATGTCGCCGATTACATTAAACAGCGGAAGTTTGACACTGTCTCTTATTGGAAACAATACTTTAACAGGTGCAGAAGATTGGGCGGCGATTACAACATACTCCGGAACAGCTCTCACCGTCACAGGAACAGGTGTTTTGAATATTATAGGCGGACCATCTATAACAAGTCCGCCGAAACGCTGGTATCCTATTGGATATGATGATACCAATTATGGCACATTTGATATCAATGGCGACTGTGTTGTGTATCTAAATGGCACATTACACGACGGTATTGATAAAACCATGACTAAGGGGATAGTTTTCTTTGATTTTTTCCATTTTAGCCAAATTTACCCAAGTGGTGCTGTTGGCGAGTTGTATGGTGATGTTACGCTGCCGTCAGACTTGACTATTCCATCTCTCGGAACTCTCGGAAGTTATTACAGTATTCAGATTCAATCTGCAAATAAATTGACAATTCCTTCCGGAATGACTTTGACTGTCAACGGACCCGTGTACAGTGTCGGCACGATCACCAACAATGGAAATGTTACCGTCAACTCAGACATAATAATAAATAATACGAATAACAACGGTAATATCACTATTAACTCAGGCACAACGATAAATTACTTTTTTAATAACAGTAACAGTGGCACTTTAACTGTAAACAGCGGTGCATTGTTTACCAACAGTAATTCTCTTAACAATAGCGGAACCATGACAATAAATAATGGTGCAACGCTTTTCAATTCACTCTATCTAAACAGCACTGTCGGAAGTACGAACAATGTTAATGGAGAACTCGCCAACCACGGCATAGTATATGCAAATGGCACATTATTTACGGTAAATGGAACGCTCGACAACGACAACACTGTCATAATCAATCAGGATGGTGCGCTAGACGGCACGCTGACCATCAACGGGACGCTTAACAACACCGGCACTACTATAGTCACCGCTACAGGAACACTGAACATTAATGGTGTTCTCAACAACGCTGGTAATATCGTATATGATGACGGCAGCACAATTACTTTTGGAAGCGATGCCGTCCACACCGGTGACAAAATTCGCGGTTCGAACATATCCATTTCAACCTTTACGGTGACTCGCAGTGCTACAACGATTGACATTGATACAAGCGGCATGGCGTTGGCATCTCATACAGGACAGTCAATTGAATACGGATATGGTACGACAGATGTTGTCGCCACTGCTACCTGGGGCAGCAGTCCGATATTCACCGGTCTGACGCCGAGTACTTTTTATCATCTCTTTGTCCGTTCTGCGGGAAATGATCATTTCAATTCGGGCGCTGTGATCATTGGCGGTCCTATAAATACATTATCTCCGCCGGAAATCTACATTGATACTCAGCCTGCAGCCACAACAACGGTGACAGAAGGCGCGATCACAGAAAGTCTGACAGTGACAGCATCTGTGTACCCGGACACGCCGCTGACATATCAATGGTACAGCAACACGATAAACAGCAATTCAGGCGGCACGCTGATTTCAGGAGAAAACGGCGCAAGCTTTACAATTCCGACAACATTGACGCAGGGCACATACTATTATTATTGTGTTGTGAGCGCTGACGGCGCCGTCTCAGTAACCAGCAGCGTAGCGGCAGTAACAGTAGACGTGTTAGTAGATGCACAAACGCCTGATATCACCGTCCAGCCGCAAGGTACAGCATACATACAAGGTGCGACGGCAACTCCTCTCTTGGTCACAGCGAGCGTCACAGACGGCGGAACACTCTCTTATCAGTGGTACAGCAACACGGTAAACAGTGATATTGGCGGTACACCGATTGGTACAAACAGCAACAGTTACACACCGCCAACGACAACGGTTGCGGTTCTTTATTATTATGTCGTGGTGACGAACACGAACAGCGGTGTGACTGGTTCACCAACTGCCTCAATAACGAGTGATATTGTAGTGGTGAATGTGTACACACTCTCAAATATTATTGATTTGAGCATCACCGTCCCGCCGCCAAACGGCATTGGTTGGACATATTCCGGCGATTCAGATGGTGTTTACACTATTCTTGACGGTGCAGATGTGACGGTCATCAACAGCAATTTCGGTAGCCAACGGCGTCTTGAGGTCGAGGCTGATGCAGCGGTTACCATCACATTAGATAATATGTCTATCACCGGTCTTGGTGATTTTCAAAGCCCATTACTGTTGAATGCGGATGCGGATGTGTTGCTCATTTTGGCAGATGATTCGGAGAACACTCTCACGGCAGGATCAAATGCGTCAGGTATCCAAACCACAAACGCGATGCTGACAATTGACAGCACGGATAACGGTAAAGTAAATGCAACCGGCGGTGAATCCGCTTCCGGAATCGGTGGTGGAAGGGGGGATGATGGCGGTACGATCACGATCAATGGCGGTATCATCAATGCCGTTAGCGGTTTCAGCTGGGGTGCCGGTATTGGTGGCGGCTCTGATGGAAATGGCGGCAACATCATAATAAACGGCGGTACAGTCAATGCTGCCGGCAGATCTTTAGGTGCAGGTATCGGCGGTGGTGCCGGAACCGGTAATGGTGCTGCAGGCGGTACCATTACAATCAATGGCGGTACAGTCAATGCTGTCGGCGGATATGCCGGTGCAGGTATCGGCGGTGGTGGTGGAGCCAGTAATGGCGGTGCAGGCGGTACCATT
>WRNK01000059.1 GCA_009776675.1 Methanimicrococcus sp. | reverse complement strand
GAAATGGGGTCATTAGACATCAACAAATATTTCAGGTTGTATAAATAACGCAATTGAAATACATAAAATTTTGAATTTGAGATTTCATAACTCAAATTTAAAATATTTTTTTTAATTTTAAAATGGAGATGGGATAGTGCGGATTTGAACCGCAGTCCGAACGTCCCGAACGTCCGAGGATGGACCAAGCTACCCTACTATCCCAAAAAGCATTATAAATCGAAAGTGGACGATGGGGTAGCGCGGATTTGAACCGCGGTCTAAGCGTCCCAAACGCTCAAGGATGGACCAAGCTACCCTACTACCCCAATCGGCAATAAAATCAAGACCGCAAACGCCGAAGCATTTTAACGATCGGACAGTAAAACACGTTATAATTAATAAAGATTTTGATACCGTGTCGTCGATGTCAAAAAATGAAAAATGAAACGGGTATATTTAGATTTCGATTTTGTTTTTTTCGCAAGCATTATATGATGAAAATTCCGTTTTAAAAATATGAATATGTATGAAAAACGTTTGAAGCGGCTGACGAATTATTCTTTGTATTATGTCTGTTTAGTAATTATGCTGACAGGAACAGGTTTTATCACTGGAGTATTAGGGCTGATTACAATTTTTGGATTTAAATCCATTTCCGGAATATTAGGATTATCGCATGATTTTGGATATTTGCTGTTAGATAAAATGACACTGTTTGCGTTTATTATTATTTATATTGTGTACCAATATGCCGGTATTAAGCTTATATACAAAGAAGGCATAAAAGATATTGATGAAATTAGTGAATGGGAGGAATGATTTGAAATGATAAAATTTGCGAAAGATTTTGCGATCATCTGTCTTGCATTGTATTTTTACTTTGCAGTTTTGTTTATCAGCGGATTTATCATAACATGGGCTGTTATCCGAATTTCAACTTCGGTATTCGGATTGCCTCTGACAGATTCATTAATTTATCTCTCAACAGGCATTGTTTTTCTCTCTGTTGCCTCCATTGATCTGTATTTTGTGAACAAAAACAGGTGGTCTTTTGCAACAGTAATACTTTTGGTGCCGCTCATACTTTATAAATACATTAAATCAATTGTGAAAAAAACGCCATTTACATTTGATGCAGCGCAGGCACCTAACGTGTATCAAAAATTGGGCGACAGTTTTAACAATATATCTAAACCGATCCGAAAACATTTCAGCTGAAGCAATAAAAAGAAAATGGACAAACCCTTTTCTATATTTATTTTTAAAAAACGAACAAACCGTTTTCTATACTTATTTTTAAAAAACGAACAAACCGTTTTCTATATTTATTTTTAAAAAACGAACAAATCGTTTTCTATACTTATTTTTAAAAATAAGAGCTTGCGGATCGGATACAAAGAGAAAAGAAAAAAATCCATCACTCTGTCCAGCGTTTATAAACACCATTCTCAATTCCGGCTAAATCCAATGCCCGCCCCGCCATGATGTTAAATAAATCATCAATCGATTCGGGGCGGCTGTAAAAACCGGGGCATGCCGGCAAAATTGTGCCGCCTGCCTTTTTGACCTGAGTCATATTTTCTAAATGGATCAAACTCAGCGGTGTTTCGCGTGTCATCAAAATAAGCTTTCGCTCTTCTTTTAAACAAACATCCGCCGCCCGTACTAAAAGATTATCGGAAACTCCGTTTGCAATTTGTCCAAGCGTTTTCATGCTGCAAGGGGCAATGATCATTCCGGCCGTTTTATAAGAACCGCTTGCAATCGGCGCATAAAAATCATCTTCGTCATAGACAAATGTTGCCAACTTTTTGACATTTTCAGGAGCAATGTCTGTTTCGGCTCGAATAATCCCTTCCGCCGCTTTTGAAATAATCAAATGTGTTTGAATCTCCATTCGATGAAGAATCTCAAGCAGCCGAATGCCATATCCGACACCTGATGCCCCGCTGATTCCGACAATTAACTCCATCTTTTTTCCTCGATTTATTTAATAAATGCAATATTTTCTAAAATGAGATCATGACAAGCCTGTTCAATGGATTGAATTTCTTCTGATGTAATTTGATCCAAATGGATTCCGACTGAAAATAAGACCGTCTTTTGAAGGGCTTTGCTGAAAGATCGGGCGCCGAATAATGCAATTTGTTCTTCTTTGTGTCCCGGCGCACAAAGAACGGAAACTGTTGTGTGATGTGAAACGGAATCATAAGTTCCGAGTGCTGCCGCACCGATATGTGCCTGACCTCCCGTCAGCGTCACAAACAAATCCGAGCCGACGTCTTGACTTTCAAGCACAAGCGTTATTCTTCCGACAGTTTTAGATGCCTTCATTGTCACCGCCAAATAAACAGCCAAATTCCGAATGAATTTTTTGAATGATAATCTTTTATAAAACAAACGAAAAGACAGCATATATATTTAATTCAAAAAAGATGAAAAAAAGCAAACAATAAAAAACATAAAACATAAGAGCGTAAAAACCATAAAACATACAAACAATAACAAAAGCAAACTGTGAAATGAGATGACGCCCCAACTTCCGATTACTGACAATCACATTCATATTGATTTAATTTGCGGCAAAGGCTTAGAAGCTGTTCGGGAATTCAAAAATGCCGGCGGCACACATGCTTTTTTAGTCAGCCTCCCAAGTCGCCATTTGGGTGTTTTTGTTAAAGCTGCCAAAGATTATACCGAAGTTTTTGAACAAACCATAACAACTGCGATGAAAATGAGAGAAGAAAATGTCACAACTTTTCCGGTATTGGGCATTCATCCGGTTGACATTCTCTACCTTGCCGAAGAAAACGGTATTGAAAAAGCCGTTGAAATCATGTGCGGCGGATTTGACATTGCCGCATCTTACGTCAAAGAAGGAAAAGCTGTTGCCTTAAAATCGGGACGTCCCCATTTTCCCGTATCCGAGGAGATTTGGGATGCTTCAAATACCGTCATGTCATACGTTTTTTCATTAGCAAAAGACATAAAATGTGCGGTTCAGCTTCACGTTGAAGAAATGACAAAAGGCAGTTTAAAAGACCTTTCTGAAATTGCCAAAAAGACCGGTCAACCCCTTGAAAAAATTATGAATCACCATGCAACACCACTTGTTTCCGAAGCTGAAAAATTCGGAATCTATCCGAGTGTTACGGCAGGCAAGGATTATATCGAAACCGCATTGCAGCAAAGTACCCGATTTCTAATGGAAACGGATTATGTGGATGACATAAACAAACCGGGCTTTGTTCTCGGACCAAAAACCGTTCCGAAGAAAACAAAAAAACTCATTGAAATATATGGTGAAGAACCATTTTGGGACATCCATCAAAAAAATCCAAGCAAAATATACGATGTCGATATTGAATTTTAAAAAATGAAAAAAGTTAAAAAACAGAAACAAGATTCAAAAAAATGAAACTTAAAAAAAGAATGAAATTTAAAAAAAGAATGGAACTTAAAAAAAGAATGAAATCTAAAAAAAGAAACGAAAAGAAAACTCTGCTGAGTTTCTTTTCCAATGTTTTTTGAGTGTTTTTAGCCTTGTTTTTTACTCTGTCTTTTTTTGTAAACAATATAAGCACCGCCGGCAATGAGAATAATGGCAGCAGCGATAAGAATCAGAATTGTCTGCGTATTAAAAAACGGCTCCTCTAAGATGGTCACTTCAACCTTTTGAGGACCGGCAATGGTTTGATGTCCGTAATTGTCTTCATAAAGGATTTCGCTGTTGATGGCATACAATTTGTCATAAACAACTGTATCTTTGGCAACACTGATTCTGAATTTGGCAACGGCAGTTTCTCCGGGATTGACGGTCCCAAGGTGTGATTGGTCATCCGTTGTACTAAAGGGTGTGGCTGTGCTGAGGCGGACAACAGCGTTTTTAGCCGGCTCCTCACCGCTGTTTTTGTAAGTCACATACAGCATACCACTGCTGCCGGCAGATAATGAATGTTCCACATTCACAATTTCAAATTGGGTTGCCTGTTTGATTGTGATTTTAATTGGAATTTCACGGGTGACATTTTCATTGTACCAATAAGACGCGTTGAGATTTTTCACGCCCGCATAAGAACCGCCAAGGCCGACAATCGGATCGCCGCTGAAAATAACATTGTTCAAATGCTTGTAAGCGACTTTCAGCGTCAATTCATAATCGCCTGCAGGAACATCTTTTTGGATATCAAGTGTGTATTTCAAAGGCTGGGATGTGGTACTCCCCGACTTCAAATTTCCGGCTTCTTGAGGACCTGTTTTAACAGTGATTCCGGAAACATTGGATTCAAGTGTTGCCGTTATGCCGACCGCATCTAAAATAACAGCTATATTTTCAACTTCCATTTTTTGAAGCGTCGCATTTAATTGCTCATTTGCACCGGTTCCCTTAACTTCTGTTTCTGTTTTAAAGCCCTCCAAAACACCTTTGTTGGATAAAACGATCGAAACAACGGATGATTCTCCACGGTTATACTCGCCCGTTCCCTGAACGGAAGCATGGATATCAGGAGAGCCGTAGAAAGAATAGTAATTTGATCCCAAGTCCCCATAGTAAGTTTGATTGGCTGTCGCCCCGAATGATGTCGGAACAACAAAAGCCATGGCAATCAGCAATATTATGGCGATAGATACATATTTTTGGTTTGAATTTGGCATAAAACCACTCTTTTGATATTGAATTGATATTGAATTGATATTGAATTGATATTGAATTGATATTGAATTGATATTGAATTGATATTGAATTGATATTGAATTGATATTGAATTGAATTTTGATATTGAGTCGATTGAAGTGGATAATTTTTATATGCTTTATTTTTTGACGATGAATGATAAATATAAATCATGAGTCTTTGCCTTTCTTTTTCTTTCGGCTTTTGTAATAATCAGCACCCAAAGACAAAAAGACAAGTAAAAAAGTGCCGATTAATATGTTTTTAAATGTCAAAATTGTATTTCTCTCGATCAACTCAACATTTATTTTCAATCCCGGTGTGATTTGCAGTTTATCATTGTCATCGTAGTATCTGACATTGGAGTTGATTCCGTAAATTTTAGGCATGGCTGAGGAATGGGATGTGATAGGATAATTAATTGTAACAGACTGTCCGGGTGCAACGTCGCCTAATAATCCTTTATTACTTGAAGAACTCAGCGGATACATCATATCAATCTTGGATTCTGCATTATAAGCCATCTCATCTCCGATATTTGTATAAGTAATAGAGACAGTTTTTGTCCTGCCGGCATCTAATATGCCTTCGACATTTGTTACTTCAAAAACCGGACCGGAGGCGACGTAAAACGGAATTTGAATTTGGATCTGTCTTTTCTGATATTCTTGAATATACGAATCGGAATACAAAAATGTTGTAAAACCATCGGTTGCGTTGGCGACTTTGAACATTTTGACGTTTGAAGGGTAAGAATAATCAATTGTTGCATTCAGCAAATATTCGCCTGCCGGCGCATTCGGACTGATGCGGACCGGAACAGAAACCGTACTGCTGGAACCATTATTTAGCGAATTTATGAAAACGTACTCTTTTCCGGTTTCAATCTCAATAAACGGGCTGTCGCATTGGAATTGGATATTTAAAGATTCGGCATTGATTCGGTTGGCTTCAAGTCTCATTTCAACGGCAGCCAATTGAAGATGAGCATTTGATAATGTGGAAGCGGATATGTAACCCACATAATCCTCGATAGCAATGGCTTGAGTAAGATTATAAGTTGTTGTGCCGTTATTAACATCAACTTCCTGTATATAATAATCCGAAACACCCAGCGCCGGGGTTGATATATATTCTTTGTAATAAACGCCTTTTAAAACCCCTTTATTAACCAAAGAAACCTGAACGGTGGCTGATTCGCCTTTGTTAAATTCGTTGCTGCCGCGAATAGAAGCAGAAAGCTCAGGCTCGCCGTAGCCGGTATAATAATCCAGTGTATCCGACGGCATCACAGGGATGAGACTTTCAGCAGCTATCGGCTGGCAAAGAGAAAACAAGATCAATACAGTTGCAAACATACAGAAGAATGCTGATGTCGGCGTTGATTTAACAAGAGCCATAAAATCATCTTTTTGTTTATTTCTATGATGATGAAACTTTCTATGATATGAAACATGCATTCTTTTCATTAAATCATCTCCCGGGACTTTACCGTAAACGGAGAAGCTATCTTTTTCACAAAGCCACCCAATATTCTTTTAAGCCCTTTTTCCTGAATGGAGTCAAAAGTGAGCATCAGAGGCGGGAATATGAAGAAAGAGGCGATTAATGTCATTAGCATATTAATCACCGTCACAACTCCAAAGCTTGAGACAATTCCAAAGGCAGATGCGACCAGCGCCAGGAATCCAAATATTGTTGTGGTACCGGAAACAACGAGCGCAATTCCTGTGCTTGTCACCGCCGTTCTCATGGCGTCTGCCGCCAAAAGACCATGACCTTTCTCTTCATAAAAACGCTCCATGAGCAAAATGGAATATTCCGTGCCGGCTCCTAAAATCATACATCCCATCACGGATGTCATGGGTGTGTAAGGAATATTAAAGGCATACATAACAAGACCGGACCATCCGATCACTAAAATAATTGTAATGACAGGACCAAAGGCTTTAAAGAAATTTCTGTAAATAACCAGCAATGTCAGGAACATGAAACAGATACCCAAGAGTGTTTGCTGAACACGGCCGGTCAGCAAAGACCCTAACAGCTCTGTATACGGAACTGTACTTCCGGTGATTGTTGCCGTTGTTCCCGGGGGCAATTGATGCCAAGCAATATCCTCTCGAATGATTGAGACCAATGTTTTAATCCCGTCCATCGGCATATCCGACGTCGCAGAGCCGATGTTTAAATTTAACAGCAACAAGGAGTTCCCGTAAGAATATTGTTTCATAACACTTTCGGGAAGCTGATCATAAATCGCTTGAATTTCTTCGCGCGTATCCGGAATAACACCGCCGTTTGCTTCCTTAACAACAGACGCCAAACTGCTCGCACCTAAAACATAATCGTGATTTTGAGATTCGTATGTCCCAAATTCATCCATCCATTTCAAAACATAAGGCGA
>WRNK01000058.1 GCA_009776675.1 Methanimicrococcus sp. | reverse complement strand
AAAACGAAAATGAAGCAAACGATGCCGTTGAAAAATTGAGCAAGCAGCTTCGCCGTATTAAAAACAGCAATATCCCCTATGGAGATCATATTCTCGGCGTTGCTCCGGAGGGAGAAGAATTGGCCGCCATGATCAGTGCCATGATATCTTACCAGACTTCAATTGATACACATCTGGATGCTGTTTTCTCAACAGACGAAATGAGGGAAAATGCAAAAATAAAAATGATCACATCCATAATCACCGGAAAGTCATCAAATGCTGCCGTTGATGAAGTATTGGATGAACTTTTGGGAACAAATGCTGCCAGTGTAACATCTGCACAAAGGAACAACATTGAAAATGCTCTTTCCAATGTCAATACATACAAAAATAATATTGAAGCCTGCCGCAATGAAATAACCGGTTTGATGGATGCATTGGACGGTCAATACATTACTCCGGGACCGACAGGCGATCCGATTAAAAAACCGGACGCTTTGCCGACGGGAAGAAATCCTTACCCAATGGACCCAAGAGAAATACCAACGCAGGCAGCATATAACATGGGTGTCAGGCTTGGCAATGATTTATTGAAAATGTATGCTGAAGAAAATCAAAATGCTTCTCCTGAAAAAGTTGCATTCTTGCTTTGGGCCGTCGAAGCATCCAGAACAGGCGGTATTAACGAAGGAGAAATATTCTATTTGTTAGGCGTTGAACCAACTTGGAACACAGCAAATAACAGAATAAATACTCAAGTTTTTAATGTCGTAAGCCAAAATGATTTGGGACGTCCACGCGTTGATGTTGTTGTGGAAGTGTCCGGTTCCTACCGCGATACGTATGCCCAGCAAATTGCCTACATTAATCTGGCCGCCAAATTGGCTTCCGAACAAGATGAGCCGGATAATCCTGTTCGAAAAAATTCGCTGGCAATACTTGAAATTTTAAAAGCCGATGAAAATTTGAGAGCGAAGTATACTGATGATGAATTATGGGATATTGCTTGTACGCGTGTTTTTGGTCCGGCTCCGGGAGAATACACTCCGGGCATTGAAAATATGGCCGGAACGGAATACGGAAGTGAAGCAAACGCTGCAGAACTTTATTTGGCGCGCATGAGCTATATGTACGTCACATTTACCAGTTATGAAGAAGGAAAAACCTTTAAAACCGAAATATGGAACTTTGGAGAAGAACGCAGCGAAGACATTTTAAAAGCGCATTTGAAAGATGTGAATATGGGGGTTTTCAGCCGTTCTTCTGAAGTGTACGGACTTTTAGACCATCCGATGGTTGCTTCCTATTTCGGGGGCTTAGCTGCAGCGATTAACGCATCCGGCGGCAATTCTGATATGTACATTAACAATTTAAGAAGCGGTTCCAATGAAGTTCAAACATTGTCTGAATTTTTGATAACAGATCTGAATTCAAAATATTTCAACCCGAAATGGATTGAAGGAATGATGAATTCAGGATATGCCGGCACATCTCATATGAATGAATTTTTTGAAGTCATGTCTGTTTGGAGTATGGCAATGCCGGATTTGATTACAGAGTCAATGTTTAAAAATATGTATGAGACATACATCAACGACGATAAAAACTTAGATGTTTCCGATTATCTGAAAAGTACAAATCCATACGCATACCAATCCATGGTTGGAAATTTACTCAATGCGATCTACAATGGAGATTGGCAGCCATCAGATGAAATACGCCAACAACTTGAAAAGGACTATGTTGAACAAACAGCATTAAATGGTGTTGTTTGCTGCCATCACACATGCAGTAATATGAAGTTCAATCAAAATATTGTTAATGGTTTAACAGCCATTGATTTGTCTGACAATATCAAACAACAATATTTGCAAGAAGTCAATATGGCATTAAATCAAAACTTTTCCATGAGATCCAATACATCCTCATCGGGATCAAGTCGTACATCGACACCTTTGAACATTACCAATGCTTCTGAAAACAACACTTTGAATTTTTCTGAAAATTCATCTGTTGATGGTTCAGGATATGGCCAAGATTCAGACCCTGCCGGAACACCGGAAGTTTCAGGATATGAAATGACTGTCGTCGACATTACAACGTCTTCACTCAGAGATTTCCTTTCGCATCCGACAGTCTCTGTGTCAAATGCCCTCCTGATCATCTTTGTTGTTTTCATTACAGGTGCAATATTTTATGGATTCAAAAAAAGAAGTTTGTAAATCAGAACAAAAAACGAAAATAAAAACCTAAAAAATAAATTTTAAAACGGAAATTATTTCCGTTTTCTTTTTTTTAATTTTAAGTCTTTTAATGTTGTATTTCCAAAAACATTTGTGGAAATTTTTGTATTCACTCATAACAAACCATAAAGAATAGAGCTTACTGCCATTCTAAAAAAAAAAGGAAAAAGAAAAAAGGAAAAAAGAAAAAAGGAAAAATAAACCGCTTAAAAAAGCGGTTTTAGATTAATGCTTTATGCCGTATTTTCTCCAATAAAATCATAGAAAGCCCATGTTTCAACCAAGAACAAGAAATAATCCGGACTGTCAATATACATTTTTATCATGTTATCGTCTTGTGTGATGTTATAAGTGACATCTTCCGGCGCATTGTCGGCAAAAGCTTGAATCTCCGCCCTCATTTGATCTGTCGGTTTGTAAACAACGGCTTCAAATTGGAAGTTGCTGTTATTTTCAAAAATACTGGCACGCTGGTAGTATTGTGAATAATTGCTGCCTCTGTTGGCTGTATAAACAATGATTTCTTCAAAGTTGGAAACGTTGTCGGCATAAGATAAAATGTCATCAAAGTCAGAAGGACCGCTTGCTTTTCCGGTCAAAACATCAATTGCTTTTCTTCCGAGAGTATTATCGACTGCATAATTAAAAAATGTCGCATTGATTGGCGTTTTTCCGACAATTGCCCTCTGTGAAGGATTTAAAAAGATCACATTATATCCGCTGTAATTTTCATAGCTTGGCTTGCTGCCGTTAATAGTCACATTGACATTCTCTTCACTGTTTAATAAATAATATTCAAGAATACCGGTTGTATAAGAAGCCTTCATTTTTTTTGTAGCCTCTGCTTCCGGGAAAAGTTCTTGGATTTCTTCTGAAATCACGTCACCTTCTTTTACCACAGTTATGTGAATACTCACAGCACCATCAGGAACATATTTTGAACCATCAATGGCATTTGTAAATGTAAAATCGCTGTGTACTCCCTTCACTTTCGAAAATGGATATTCGGTTATTTTGTTTGGATCGTTGAATAATTCGTCCCATCCGTACATAAATACAGCCGCCATGGCAGATCCAACCATAATAATAATGGCAAACATTGCACCATATTTAATCCATTTATTGACAGGTTCTTTTACAGGTTCTTTTCTTGCGGGTCCTCTTTTCCTATTATTATTCGCCATAAAAACACCTTAATTTTAAAAAAACAATATTATTGACCTATTCTTAAGTCGTATTTGTTAAAAATTGATGAGCAAAGAATCATTTTCTCCTATAAAAACATTGACAATAAAAAAGAAACAAAAAACAAGATAATTTGTGATTTTTTAAATAAAACAAAAAGAGATGAAAAAATCAGTCTCCTCTGTAAATTCTCAAAGCTTCGTCAATCGGAACGGATTTGACGGTCAAAGCGTTAATGGCATTGCACATGCGGACGGCTTCATCGAGTGGCTTTTGGTGAATATTTCTGCCGGTTGCGTTGCCGGCGACACCGCCGATATTTATTTGGCGGTACAATTCTTTTAAAAAGGTTTCAGGATTTGCATTAGAACCGCCGGCACAAACGACTTTTGTACGACCGGCTGCTTGAACCGCTTCTCTTAAAAGGACTGCCGAGTCTTTGTCATCCTTAGAAGCCGGTGCATTTACTTTAACAAAATCAGCATTCAAACAAGCTGCAACGCCTGTGGCGCCGGCAATGAGATGAGCATCTTTTTCCCCGGAGACAGCCTTTCCGCGCGGGTAAATCCATAAAACAGAGAGAAGACCGTAACGATGCGCTTCATAAATAAGCTGTGCCGCTTCTGCAAGCATTTCAGATTCAAATTCGCTGCCTAAATAAATGGTATATCCAACGCCGACAATATTTAAGCCGCTGTTTTCCTTAAATTCGATCAGCTGCTCAACACCATACAATAGACCGCTGTAGGGGTCTTTTTGAGATGTTTTGATCAAATGCGATTTCGAATTCATTTTAACAAGATAATTCAAATCGGGATAGCTCATACCATAACGTGCAACCAAACCCAGTTGCGTGGCAAAAACCCCGATTTCAGAATTTTGAGCAATTTTGAATAAGTGTTCGGGATCATTATCCTCTTTTGGAATACCTTCACCGCAAAAGTCATCATTTAAGTGCTCAATCTTTTGGTCTCCCGCAAAAAGCATTAAACGACCGCTGTTTTGAGTCGCTCGGAGATAATTGGAAATATATTCATTTTTGTAATCCGCAAGAACATCTAACGGAACAAGAACATCTTTTTCTGTAATTTTTGGCATCGTCATCATCCTAAAAAATGAGTAATCGCTTTGTAAAATTGAAAGTTACTTTTGTAAAAGAAAGATAATTATTAAATTGTTTGGTCAAAATGCCTTAAATGATAACAGAAGAAAAACAGAAGAAAACAGAAACAAAAAAAAAGCAAAAAATGAAAAATGGGCCTGACAGGATTTGAACCAGTGACAACTCGGTTATGAGCCGAGCACTCTAACCGCTAAGTTACAGGCCCTCAATATCAGAAGAATGAATCTTTTTCAATTTAAGCAAATCGACCGAAATAAATACCCCGATAAATATTCGATAAAAATACCTGTCAATACTTAAAAACTGAAAAATAAAAAACGGTGCATGAATCACAAGCGCCGCCTACAGGGCTCGAACCTGTGACATTCTGGTTAACAGCCAGACACTCTACCATCTGAGTTAAGGCGGCTTATTGATTTTCACAATGAAACAACTTTCAAAGAATGCAATAATATTTAAAGATTTTGAGTGCTTTTTAAAATTCTAATGAAAAATAATTAAAAAAATTGGTTACACTTCCCTTCATTTCATGTTTTTTTTGGCAAAGCCGATTTCTTCACCGCATTCAAATTAACGGCGTCTGTCTACGTTTTCCCAACGTCTTTGAATTTTTGAGCTTTTTCAAAATTTTAATGAAAAATAATTAAAAAATAGATCACATTTCCTTCAATTCATATTTTCTTTGACCAAGACCAATTTCTTCGCCATACTCTAATTGGCGGCGACCGTCTACGTTTTTCCAAACCCCTTTGAACTTATCTTCCCCAGGCTGATGATTATGTTTTAATTTGCCGCCGGAAAGCCCATGACTTTGATTGACGAGGTCATAACAGGCTTGGTCGAGTGCAATCGGATCGTCGGATGCTAAAATACCAATGTCGGGGACAATCGGTGTATCACTCCAAGAAGCACAATCACAATCCGGTACGATATTCATTAAAAATGTCATGTAACAAACTTTGCCTTTTTTGTTTTTAACGGCACCGTAAGCGTATTCAACCATTCTGTCAACAAATGCCGGAATTTTACTCCAGTCATGGAAAATAGCATCTTCGGGACAAACCATACAATGACCGCAGCTGAGGCAAGTGCTGCTGATAATTTCAGCGCCCTCTGCTGTCATTTTGATGGAGTCTGCCGGACAAGCTTCTATACATGTGCCGCACGAAACACAAACCTCTTTGTTGACTTCCGGCTGCGCAGCTTCATGCTGTTCCCATTTGCCCCGAATCGACGCACAGCCCATTGCCAAATTTTTGATGGCGCCGCCAAAACCCGACAGAATATGACCTTTAAAGTGCGTCAAAACAACCATCGAATCCGCAGATTCAATATCCGCCGCAATTTTAACATCTTTAAATTGTTTTAAATTCACAGGAACGGAAATTTCGTTTGTCCCCTTTAAGCCGTCAGCGATAATCACAGGAACATTTAATGTCGCAAAATTAAAACCGTGTAAAAGAGCCGTTTCTGTGTGATCGACGGCATTTCTTCGATAACCGACATAAAGCGTATTGGTATCTGTGACAAACGGGGAGGCACCTGCTTCTTTAATGCAGTCCGTTACGGCACGGACAAAAACCGGATTGATATAGCTGTCATTTCCACGTTCTCCAAAATGCAGTTTAACAGCTGTTAAATCGCCGTCTGACAACATTTTTTCAAATCCGGCAGCTTTAAAAAGACGCTCGATTTTTGAAATTTTATTATCGTCCGGACCGCGTGCTCTGAAATTTGAAAAATAAACTTTTGATGGCATGTTGAATCTCCAAATTTATGTGTAAAGAATTTCCAAATTTTGTTAAAATTTCCAAATTAATGTGATAAAGAATTTTCAAATTAATGTGATAAGAATTAAACATTAAACAGATAAAAATGATTTGAAAAAAGAGAAGTGTTATTGACGGCTCCCTTTTAAAACCATTAAGTCTTCAAAAGAACATTTTGTCCAACCGATGACATTTCCTTCAAAGCCGCACGTTTTCATTTTGAAAAGAACTTCTTCAAGCCCTGTTAAAGATGAAATCAAAATCAAAAAAATCCCATCCTCGGATAAATAATCTGAAACGGATTCCAAAAATTTATCAATTAATTCCCGTCCCGAAACGCCGCCGTCAAATGCATAATTCAGCCACCCTGTTACTTTTTCATCTTCAGATGTCGGCAAATAAGGCGGATTAAAAAGAATCACATCATATCCTCTCTGTGGCAAACCAAAATTTTTGAGCTGATCAAACATATTTGACAAAACGGCATGAACTCCGTTTTCACATGCACATGCCACTGCATTGGGGTTAATATCAACAGCGATTAAAGAAACGCAAGGAAAACGGGATTGAACAAAAGCCGAAACAAAACCGCTGCCGCAGCCGACTTCTAATGTACTGAACGGTTCATCCTGAAATTTTTCTAAAAGAAAAGAAACGGCACAGTCCGCCAACAAAAAAGAATCTTCCGCAGGCTCATAAACATCTTCAAAAACAACAACATTCGTTCCTTTGTAAGAAATTTTTGAGATGATTTCAGGTTTTAATGAAGAATCCACTGTCATTTTTCAGCCCCGTTTGATGAATAATCCGTTGTCATTTTTCAGCCCCGTTTGATGAAGAATCCGTTGTCATTTTTCAACCTTGCCGAATTTGTTCATAAATTAAATTGGACAAGTGTGCAATATCCGCAGGCGGCAATTCTTCGGCACGCCGTGACAAAATATCACCCACTGTCTGATTTTCAAATATGTGAGAATCAAAAGACTTTTCGGACAAGTCATCCAATATTTCTTTGAGA
>WRNK01000057.1 GCA_009776675.1 Methanimicrococcus sp. | reverse complement strand
GTTATAAAAACAGATCGAAATCTGAATTTGGTTTTAATTTCAGATGAGACCGACAGCATGAGGTATTTTTTACCCGGCGCAGGTCCTGATTTGTATGAATTTTTTTCAGAAAAATTCCAAGTCAAATATGATCTTTTAAAAGGAAATAATTCTGCGATCGGCGAAAAGATTATACAGTATGCGGATGGGCGAAATCACATTCTTTTGGTGACGGATGGAAACAGCAATTACGGCACCACTTTAGAAGAAGCCATTGATTTTGCTCTCAAAACAAACACAACCGTTTCAGCCGTCGTTCCGGTGCTTTCAAGAAACGACTTGAGTGTTGAAATTATCGGAGACAAAACGGTTATTGTCGGAACCGATCAGGAATTTGGCATAGTCGTTCGCCAAGCCGGAAACACAGCAGTGATGTATAATATTGAAATTGCAATTGATGGTCAAATCGTTCAAACAAGAACAGAAATAATGGGTGCTTCTGAAAAAACGACCAATTTCATAACGAATTTTTCATCCCTTGGCACCCACAATCTCACCGTCACAATATCATCCCCCTCAGATACGAATCCGGCTAATAACAAATTCACAAAATCCATTTATGTGATTGAAAAGCCCAATGTCATTATTGTGACATCAGAGCGCAGTTCTTCTTTAATGCAAATTTTAGGAACAATGTACAATGTCACCGTTGTCACAAGCTTATCGGAATTCGGCAACTTGGATCAAGCACTTTCCAACACAAAAACAGTCGTTTTAGATAATGTTTTCATCGGAAATCTTTCAGAGCCTCAAGTCAATTCTTTAAAGACTTATGTCTCAAACGGCGGCGGCTTGGTTGTTGTCGGCGGTTCAAGTTCCTATGGCTATCCTGAAGAAAGAAGCTATCTCAACACATCTTTTGAAAAAATGCTTCCGGTCGTTTCCATTCCGTCGGATTGGGAAGGCATACAAGATGTTTATTTGTTTATTGATGTTTCCGGCAGCACATCTTCTATAGCGGCAAACGGTGAGCGGCTTGACACCAATATTAAAACCACAGTCCTCAACATCATTGAGTCGGATTATTTCCAACAAGCCAATATGACCTATTTAACGGTCGGGGACACGTCTCGTGAAGTTTCCGGCGAGTTCTTTTATGTCGGCAATCCCAGAGAAGCAGAGAGGCTGAAAAATGAAATCATAGAATTAAAGACCGGTGATGATGAAAATAATTTAAAAGATACATTTGAAAAGGCTGAAAAATTAATGGAAAACAGAGGGGGTCATCCTTTAATTATTATTATTTCGGATGGTGGTCTGATGGGACCTTGGGATCCTCCTTATGATCAAACATTGAATGCAGCAAATTCCGTTTACAAATACGGGACAACAATTGCTTTCATGAACATTTATACAAACGAATCGTCTCGCCCGAATGATCCGAATTCGCCGTTTTATGATGCCGACAAAAACATTTATGTTCAAAGATTAGTAGACGAATACAGAGGACAAGGTGTTTATGTCGAATCCCCCCAAGGTCGTCCTCTCAATCCTAATTTTACTCAAGTGCTTGGTCCGTCCGGTAACCAAAGTAACACCACAAAAGCCGGTTTGTATATCTCTAATCCGAAACACTTTATTGTTCAAGGAATTAACATCACCGGCACAAATATCAGCGGCTATAACGGTGTCACTCCAAAAGCCGGTTCGGATAAATTGGTCGCCGCATCCGATGGCTCTCCGGTTTTGACGGTTTGGCGTTACGGTTTAGGCAGAGTCGCTTCTTTGACAACAGATAACGGCATTGGTCGCGGCAATTATTGGGCGCCGGAACTTTATGCGCCCCCCGGTTCTAAATTGGTGTCGGCAACAATGAATTGGGTCATCGGGGATCCAAATAAAGAAAGCGGTATTGTCATCGATTGCCCCGATACATATGTAGGTCTTCCGACAACGCTTCGTGTGTATATGTATGATGGCGGCGTTCCGAATTTGGAGCTCAACGGAAGCCGGCTGGTTTTAACATTGGAATCTGAAAATGTTTATACAACAGAATTGGTTTTTAATCAAACGGGAACTTTCAATATCTCCGGCTATCCGATTACAGTGAATTATCCGATTGAATATCGTGATATTGGTGTCAATTCAAAACTGCGCTCTCTTATAGAATCAACAGGAGGTGCCATTTATTCAGTTAGTGACGCCAAATCTTTGTACATTGAAAACAATGTCGTTGAGGTGACTTATAAGACAACAGTACCTGTCAGTTTTAGTGTTTATCTCTTGTTGCCTGCGCTTCTCATATTCCTCAGTGAAGTGATTTACCGCCGCTTCGTGGATATTAAAGAGTTAAGACGCCTTCATGAAGAATATGACCGCATGGAACGGGAGGGGAAAAGACCGTCTCGCCCGCCGGACAGATCTGCCTCTCAAAGACAAAACGACACGGTTGCCGATACGAAAAAAAATGTCAGCAGTTTCCTCTCTAAAGTCAAATCAAAAGTGAAAAAAGAGAAATAAGGAGATTTGATTTATGAATGAAAGCCTTACGGCGAATGTAAAAAAAACATCGGGACTTAATGCGAACACACTGAAAATGATCGCGATATTGGCAATGACGGTTGATCATTTGACATGGGTTTTTCTGCCGGGATATGGTACCGATTTCATTACGTTATCATTGCATATTATTGGGCGGCTGACAGCTCCAATCATGATGTTTTTTATTGTAGAGGGATATTTTCATACGAGAAATGTTAAAAAGTACATTTTTCGTATGTTTGCATTTGCCATCATCTCCCATTTCGCTTACGCACTGATGTTTGATAAAAGCTTTATTCCTTTTCAAAATACTGTCTTTGACCAAACAAGCGTCATGTGGACATTAGCTCTCGGTCTTACTGCTTTAGCAATTGACAAAAGCGAAAATCCAAAATTAAAAACATGGCACAAGCACATTTTAATCTGGTTTTGTGCTATTGCCGCATTTTGTGCTGACTGGAGTACGCCCGCAGCAGTTTGCATATTATACATGGGCAGAAACCGAGGCAATTTCAAAAAGCAAATGCAATGGCTTGTTTTCTTTATTGCATTGTATGCGATTGTTTATGCTATTTTTCTAAATCCGGTGTATGGGATTATGCAAATGGCTGTTGTTCTGTCAATCCCGCTGCTTTGGAAATATAACGGTGAACGAGGCAAATGGAAAGGGATGAAGTGGTTTTTCTATATTTATTACCCTGCTCATCTGGCTATACTGGGCTTAATTAGGATATATTTGCTTTGAATAGGAGTAAAAATAAAATAATTTTTTTGTTTTGTGAAAAAAGTAATCCATTCAAAAAATAAAAAAAAGACTCCATATTTAATGGAGATTGATGTTTATTTTCGTTTTTTCAGCTGATAATAATAAATGCAGCTGATCGCGATGAGCAGACCAACGCAAAGGGTTAAACCCAAGGCTGCGATTTTTTTCATATTTGCCTCCTTTTGATTCATATCGTTTTCATTGAAATTTGTGTTATTCGAGCTGTTATTATTGCTGCTGCCATTCGTATAATTGGAATTGTTATTGCTGTTGCTACTGTCTGCATTGCTGTTGTCGCTGTCTGTATTGTTGCTCGTATTGTTATTTTGAACTGTCATGCCGGTATTGTTTGCCGTTTCATTATTTGTTTTGTTTCCGGATGATGTGTTGTTTTCAGGGATTTTATTTTCATCCTGTCCGGTTATGTTAATCGGCAGAATGTATCCAATCGGCGTTGTTGTTTCCGAATCTCGAACAATTTTTAATTTTAAGTCATCCAATTCCGTTTGTGAATATTTTTGAAGCTCTTCAACAGATGCTGAAATCTTCAAGTCATAACTTTCTCCGGCGGCGAGTTCGATTTTTGTTTCGGAAAGATCAAAACAAGAAGAAGCTTGTGTTTGGACTCCGGCAGCGTCGGTATAAAAAATATAAGTCGTCGGCATATTTCCGGTATTTTTCAAGGTGACGGTTTTTGTGACGGTTTCGCTTTTTGTAAAATCCATTTCAATTTTCATGGGAGTAATAGAATCCCCGCCAACGATTTCAATATTTGAGGCGATGATGAAATCATTTAAGTTATTGTCTTGTCCTGCTGTTATGTTGACCAAAAGCAATGTTAAGAGAAGAATGCTGATTTTTATGATTTTATGATTCAATGTAATGTCCTCCGGTTGAATGTCATTTTTTAGAGGCATTTGTTTCAGTATCATTGAAAATATTAAACTTGCTATTTTTTCAAAATGCGAAGCTTTAAATATTTTTTAAAAACGTGAGAAACCCACCGATAAAAGAATCAAAAAAGATGAACGTAAGAAAAAATTGAAAACAATGAAAAAAAGATTCGGAAAAAAGAATCAAGAAAAGATGAATGTAAGGAAAAATTGAAAATGAAATGGAAAAATGAAATGGAAAAATGAAATGAAAAAATGAAATGAAAAAATAAAAGGAAAAAATAAAAGGAAAATGAAATGAAAAAACAAAAGGAAAATGAAAGAAAAAAGGAAAAAAAGTTTACTTAATCTTTATTTTCTTCATTAATTTTCATAAGTTCAACAAAACAAGCTGCGGCCACTTCAATACCGCCTTTTGTTCCGGGCATTGTAATCAGTGGGATTCTTAAATCGGCTTCTGCCAAGTATTTTTTAGAGCCTTTTTGTGTTTCAGGACCTGCCGGAAATCCAAGGACTAAATAAGGGCGAATGCCGCGCTCGATTAAGCGGCAAACGCTGAGTAAAGCAGCATCATCTTTCCCAATAATGATAATAGAATTTTTGATGTCGTCTTTGAGAACCATGAATCCGGCAACAGCTTTTGAAACATTGTATTTTTTAGCAAATTCGAGGGCTTTTGGATGGTCTTCGACACAAATGACATCCGGTTCCAAAAGCATGTATTTGTTTTTGATAAGATATGTGTCTGCATTGAACTGTTTTTCATTTTCAGATAAAACCGCCGCAGAAATGGCAGCCTTCAGCAACGGAACATCGGTATAAATCTTAGAATCGTTTTTAAAAGCCTTTAAGCCGGCCGTCACCGGATACAGTTTAAAAATCAATTTTTGAAGATATTCAACATCACCTGAAACCTTGATACAAGAAGATTTGATGCGGCTCTCATTCACAGTGTCACGAATTTCTTTAAATTCTTCCGTTTTTTTCACTTCTTTCTTTGGAACGGAGGGAGGCACTTTTGCCGAAAGTTGATCGTAAATCTCTCCGATGCTGATTTTAGCATTTTTATTTTCTTCGTCAGACATATGCGGCGCCTCAATAGTAAAAAGAATGAATAATTTTTGAAGGTTTTAAATGAGATTTATTTTTGAATAATTTTAATGAATACGTTTTCAGTTTGCTTATATGAACTTTTTCAATTTCTGTTTAATTGTGAATACGTTTTCAGTTTGCCTATATGAACTTTTTCAATTTCTGTTTAATTGTGAATTTTTCAATTTGTTTAATTGTGAATTTTTCAATTTGTTTATATGAGCTTTTTCAATTTCTGTTTATATGAATACGTTTTCAATTATAAATAATCGCTTTATTTACGAGATGACAATATCATCTCTTTTCGTACGGCAAAAATTTGAAAAACATTTATTCGTTGTTGACTTTCCACGTTAAAAGAATTCCGTCTCCAATTATTTCAGAAGATTGAAGTGTCAGCCCTTTGAGATGTCGTGTTGAAAAACCGCCTCCGTCCGCAAATGTGGGAGCTGTTTTTCCGCCGATGATGATATTGCCGACAAAAATTTTCAATTCATCCACAATTCCGGCATCGATGAGTCCAAAATTTAATGTGGCGCCGCCCTCAACCATAAGCCGGCTGATTCCTTCCTTTTTGAGGCATGCTGCCATTTCTGCCAAATCCACACAATTTTGGCCGGCAACAATGACTTTCGTCTCCGAATTTTTTAAAAGCTGATTTATTTTATCAGAGGAAGCTTCTTTTGAAACAATGATGATTTTTTTCCCTTTTCCTTTTTTGAAAATATCTGCATCAATAGGCGTTTTAGCATGGCTGTCAACAACAATTCGAATCGGATTTTCATCAACTCCGTTTTCAATTCTCCTTTTTTGGCGCATTTCCGATTTAACGGTCAAACTCGGGTTATCGCTAAGCATGGTTCCGATTCCAACCATAACGGCGTCGGAAGAGGCGCGCAGTTCATCGACACGATCGAAATCCGCTGCTCCCGAAATTTTAACTTGCTTACGCTCATATGTTGACAATTTACCATCTGCCGACATTGCAGAGTTGATAAAAATATACGGGCGATCATTTGGTGTCATAAAAATCCGGTTTAAATCAAATAAAAATAAATGTAAAAATAAAAAACGGAATCATCATAAATTTGATCATTCCATTTTAATTAACGGCAATAAAAGATCACGATCAACGAGCATGCTTTCCAATTTTCCGGATGCGTCCACAACAGGCATTTGATCGATTTTTGCACGCCTCATTTTTCTGGCGCAGACACTGACGCCTGTAATCTTTGTTGCGGTAATCAAATCTGAAACCATAATGTCTTTGGCACATTTGTCCATCGGCAATTTCACGCTTGAGACACTGTAGTAAATGCTCATCGTGTCTCTCATGGATTCCCATGTCCAGCTGTCATCATCATCGCCGGCAGACATGTCCGATTTCTCAACACGGTCTTCGATGATACTGGAACCGACAACATCTCGGTCTGAAATAATGCCGACAAGATTTAAATTAGAATCCATGACCGGACAAGCTTTCACATCTGCCAGGCCCATTTGTCTGGAAACAACCGGAAGCGGTGTGTCGCTCCAAATCACAAAAACACCCGGAGAAATATAGTTTTGAATCGGCGTTTCAATTTCAAAATCCGCAATAGCCCCGATAACGTCGGCTGTTGTAATTAATCCCTTCAAATATCCGTCTTTGTCAATAACAGGAAGGCGGCGGATATCTTTTTCATAAAGGATGCGTGCCGCTTCTTTTAAAGATTCGCCGATCTGAATCGTTACCGGATTTCGTGACATCAAAAGAGCAAGTTGTTCTTCTTCCGGATTTTTAAGAATGTTGGTTCTTGAAACAATCCCGACAACTTTGCTGTCCTTTAAAACCGGAACCCCGGACACATTTTTATCTTTCAAGATACTTAAAACTTCATCACGCGATCCGGGAAGAGTCGCAATGGCCACATCTTTGACCATGATATCTTCAACATTGGGAATCTTTGTCGCCATTTTTTACACCTATCTTTCTCAGACTATGTCAGAGGGGTTTAAAAATATAAAAAATATAAAAAATATTAATGAGAAAATACATTTAAAATATTATGAGTACAAAAGGATGATAAGATAT